>JAYRVN010000022.1:0-6144 GCA_041918535.1 Chloroflexota bacterium | reverse complement strand
TGATGCGGGAAGCTGGGATTCTGCCGGAGCCGGATATAAGTGAGCGGGATTCGGCCGAAACCCGCAGCGAAGGCCCCGCCGAAGAAACCCCGGATGCTTTCAAGGATTTCCTGGACTCGCTCGACTTCGACCAATAGGTCGGCTTCAACCGCGCCTTCAACCCGGCCAAACGTGAAATGCGAGCGCCTCGTGTTTCACGTTTTCCATTTTTAACGCCGCCTTCCCCGTGCATTTGCCGTTGGGAAGCGGCAACCCAGACATGACCACCATCGAACGCCTCCCTCCGCATAGCCGCGACGCCGAACAGGCCGTCTTGGGTTCGTTGCTCATTGACCCCGACGCCATCTTCGAGATTACCACCTTCCTGCAACCCCGCGCCTTCTATCTGGAGCATAATCGCTGGATTTTTGAAGCCATTCTTGATCTCTTTGACCGGCGCGAGCCGCTTGACCTCATCACCCTGGCCGAGGAACTGCGCAAAACCGGTCGGTTGGAAGATGTTGGCGGCGAAGCCTATCTCATTGATCTGATCAACATCGTCCCCACCTCCGTCAACGCCTACCACTACGCCAAAATTATTGAGGCCGCCGCCACCCGTCGCAGCCTCATTCACGCCGCCGGCAACATTGCCAACCTGGCCTACGACGAAGCCGAAAATGTGGAAGTTGTCCTGGAAAAAGCCGAGCAATCCTTGTTTAGCATTAGCGAGGAACGCACCACGCGTGACCTTGTCCCCATCAAGCAGATTGCCCGCAACTACATAGAGCGCGTTGAGCGCCTGCGCGAATTGGGCGCCGACATCGTCGGCATTCCCACCGGCTTCCCCGATCTCGACCGCTTACTCAACGGCCTCAACAAGTCCGATCTCATTATCGTGGCCGCCCGTCCCGGCATGGGCAAGACGGCTTTTCAACTGGGCATGGCCCTTAATGCCGCGCGCCGCCACGGCAAGCGCATCGCCATTTTCAACTTGGAAATGTCCGGCGAGCAACTCTTGCACCGCATGATAGCCGCCGAAACGCAGATTGATTCCCAACGCATCCGTCGCGGCGAATTGCATGATAGTGAATTGCCCATTTTCTACGAAGCGGTTGGCCGCCTGGCTGAAACCTTCATCTACGTAGACGACACGCCTGGCCTGGCCCCGCGTGAATTGCGCACCAAATGCCGCCGCCTCTACGCCGAAAAAGGCATTGATCTCGTCATGATTGACTACTTGCAGCTCATGCAATCAGATCGCCCCTCTAATAATCGGGTGCAGGAAATCAGCGATATTTCGCGCGGCCTCAAATTGCTGGCGCGTGAATTGGATGTGCCCGTGGTGGCCGCCGCACAACTCAGTCGCGCCGTCGAGTCACGTCAGGACAAACATCCTATGCTGTCCGATTTGCGTGATAGCGGCAGCATTGAGCAAGATGCCGACGTTGTGTTATTCATCTACCGGGATGAATACTACAACCTGGAGACAACCGAACGCCCCAATATCGCCGAGATTAGCGTCGCCAAGCATCGCAACGGCCCAACCGGCAGCGTTGACCTGTTTTGGCATGGCAAGCTGGCTACTTTCAAGAACCTGCAACGCCAGCAGGTCGATCTGTAACGGCGCGGCCGCCCGGAGAAAGGTCTGCTATGCAAGGTTTTGCCGGCTTTCCCAAAGGTAAGCAGCGGGTTACTTCTGTACCAAACCTCTTCTTTAGCGATCTGTTGCCCGTAATTGATGATCTGGCCGAGCTCAAGGTCACGCTCTACGCTTTTTGGGCCTTGGGGCAGCAGGAGGGCGACGTACGCTACCTGCGCCTGGCCGATTTCCTGGGTGATCCCCAACTGGTGAAGGGTATGGGGGCCACACCGACGCTGGCGGCCGAAGCCATTATCACCGGGGTAGAGCGGGCAGTCGCGCGGGGCACGTTTTTGCATGTCAGTGTGGATAGCGCCGACGGACACACGGACCTCTACTTTATGAACAGTGAGAAAGGGCGGGCGTCTGTGGACGGCATCACGCGCGGCGAGTGGCGGCCGGGCCTGGAGAGCGAATCCCCCGTCTCGCTGATGGTGGAACGGCCTAATATCTTCGTTCTGTATGAGCAAAACATTGGCCCACTGACGCCCATGATTGCCGATGAATTACGCGATGCCGAGCAGACGTATCCGTCAAGCTGGCTAGAAGAGGCGATCCAGATTGCCGTCAACAATAATACGCGCAAATGGCGTTATGTGTTGGGCATTCTGGAACGTTGGAGACAGGAAGGCAAAGATAGTGGAACACATCGCCGAGGTGCTGCGCCAGAGCTTCGCCAACAAATCCCTGACGAGTACAAAGGCATCGTCAAACGCTGAGAGTGCGGCTATGGCTAATGTGTGTCCGCACTGCAACGGCATGGGGTTTATTATCCCGGATGTGTCCCCGCTGGACCCCCGTTTCGGCCGAGCCGTGCCCTGTGTGTGCAAGCAGGTTGAACTGGAGAGCCGACGGGTCGAGCAGTTGACACGCTTAAGCCAGTTGGGTGGCTTGCGCGCCCTGACCTTCGACAACTTTGTGCCGGACGGCATCGGTTTGCCGCCGGCCAAATTACGCAACCTGCGGTCGGCGTATGAGCACGCCCTGGCTTTTGCCCACAAGCCGGAAGGGTGGCTGGTGTTGAAGGGCGGGTATGGCTGCGGCAAAACGCATCTGGCCGCCGCTATCGCCAACTATCGCCTGGGCATTGGGCAGCCAGCGCTGTTCATCAACACACCGGACTTGTTGGATCGGCTGCGCGCGGCGTATGCGCCCGGCAGCCCGGTAAGTTATGACCAACGCTTCGAGCAGGTGCGCGCCAGTTCCTTGCTCATTCTGGACGATTTCGGTTCGCATAGCTCGACTGAATGGGCGCAAGAAAAGCTCTATCAGATTTTCAATTATCGCTATAACGCGCGCCTGCCTACCGTCATTACCTTGAACGGCGACCTGGAGGCCATCGAGGCGCGCCTCCGCTCGCGCATGACTGATCTCACGTTTGTGCAAATCGTCACGATCCTGGCGCCTGATTTTCGCCGCGGCGGCATCTACCAGGAGGAGTCGGACCTGTCCAGCTTGCATTTGCACGCGGATAAGACATTTGACACCTTTGATTTACGCAGTCAGGAGTTGCCGCGGGCGGCGGCCGAGAATTTGCGGCGGGCGCTGGATACGGCGCGCGATTTTGCCCGGGCGCCGAAAGATTGGCTGGTCTTTAACAGCACGGCGTATGGCAACGGCAAGACACATCTGGCTGCCGCCATTGCTAACGAAGTGACCCGGCGCGGCGAGTCGGTGGTGTTTGTGGTTGTGCCGGATTTGTTGGATCATTTGCGGGCCACGTTCAACCCGAACAGTCAGGCGCGCCTGGATAAACGCTTCGATGAGGTGAAGGCGGCGTCGCTCTTGATACTGGACGATCTGGGGACGGAAAGCGCTACAGCCTGGGCGCGGGAGAAGTTGTATCAATTATTTAACCACCGTTACAACGCTCAGTTGCCGACAGTGATTACGACGGCTACGCCGATTGACGAATTAGACCCTCGCCTGGCGACGCGGATGTTGGATGGAACGCATTGTACGTTTTTTGTGTTGGAAGCGCCGCCGTTTCGCGGCGGGGGGCATAAGGCAGCGACGGGTGGGCGAGGACGTCGGCCGAAAATGTGAGCGGACGGGTTAGAAAAGGCGGAGTTGGTGATTCGGCCGAATCCCATCCAACAGTACAAACCCGGCTAACCGCCGCGTCTCTAGCCCCAACTGCTGCAAATCGCGCAGTTCGCGCAGCTTCCCGCCCCGACGCGCCGCTAGAATGGTCTCGGCGCCCTTCGGCCCGATGCCCGGCACACGCAGCAACTCTCGGCGGCCGGCGCGATTTAATTCCACCGGCGCGTCGCTTAAATGCGAAGCCGCCCATGCCATCTTAGGGTCTAATTCGCGCGGCAACTGTCCGGTTGGTTCAAAGGGCAACTCTTCCACATCGAAGCCGTAATCCCGCAACAGAAACGACGCTTGATACAAACGGTGCTGACGCAGTGGCGATTCCGGCGGGAGGTTTTCCAGCGGCGTGTTCGGCACAGGGCGAAACGCCGAGAAGTAAGCCCGGCGCAATCCTACCCGTTGCTGTAGATACGCGGTCGTTTTCAATAGCGCCAGGTCTGTTTCCCCCGTTGCGCCCACCACAAATTGGGTGACGCTGCTGGGCCAGCGGCCATTCCAACCCAGACGCGGCGATTGCGACCGGCGCAGGCTTTCCACCCATTGCAACGGCTGATACAGCTCTTCTATCAGTTGTTTCATCGGGGCCAAGACTCTTAGACCGTCAAGCGTTGGCGCTTCCAGATTGACCGACACGCGATCCGCCAGTTGCATGGCGCGCTCTACCTGAGCTAACTCGACGCCCGGCATCAGTTTCAGGTGAACATAACCCTGGAATTGATGACGGCGGCGCAGAATGTCAACGGTATCCAGCAGTTTATCCTGGGTGGTGACGCCCCCTTTGATGATGCCGGAGCTAAGGAAAATGCCCCGCGCCAGACCTTTTTCGGCTAATTGCATGAAGGTGCGCGCCATTTCTTCCGGCTGCAAGGTGGTGCGGCGATAGTTGCGCCCGGCGCGAAAGGGGCAATAGGCGCAGTTGCGCTCACAGGCAGTGGTGAGCATGGTCTTGAGCATGGGCAGGGTTTGGCCGCCGCCCATTTGGGCCAGGGTAATGCCCAGGTCGGTGTAGCCGGCGCGGTTCAGGCTGGGGCCCGGCAGCCCGCAGGGTGGCAGCGCTGCCGCAGACGGCGCGACCTCCTCCGCCAGTTCAAGGTGCATTTGGGTGGCGATTGTGCTCAGCTTTTGCGTGGCGTCCATAGCCCATATAATAAGACATTTGTTCGATTTTGTAAAGAAAAGGCACATGTTGGCGTGTTGGGGCGGCGGGTGGCAACAAGAGCGGCTAGAGGAGGGTATTCGGCCGAATTTCCCGCCCATATTTTGCCGAATAGAGCGCCGCTAGCGTAAAAGCCAACACCGCCTTGCCGGTGCGCCCATCTAGCCGGGGCTGGCCGCCATTCTGCAAGACATCCAACAGGTGGCGTGTGCAATCTATGAAACCGGCGTCCCAGGCCACCCGCTCCACCGGAATCGCCCGGGTTTGACCGTCCTTGAAAAGCATGAGCGGCGGCAGGTCTACCGTGCGGGCTGTGCCGCGATTGATGAATAGAATGCCCTTCTCGCCGATGATTTCCACCCGGTCATCGTCCGCGTAGTAGACCGAATCCATAACCATTTGCGGCGTGTGCGCGAAATCCAGGACGCCATAGCGGCGCGGCGCAGCGAACTGAAACATAATGGTGGCCGGGGCATCCACCCTGAGGGTTGGCAGGATCGGTGTGGCGTCAATCCAGCTATAAACCCGCGCCACGTCACCCATCAAATCATGGGCTACAGAGAAAAGGTGATATCCGTGGTCAAAGACTAACGGCCCGCCGCCGCTGCGTTTCTGATTGAAGCGCCAGGCCCAGGCGCGCCAGGGCACTTTCCAACCGGTGGGGCTGCGCCCGGTGTTAACGTGCAGCCGGATCATCTGGGGTTCCCCAATTTCGCCGGCCAGCAGCATTTCCTTGGCGCGCACATGGGGCGGATAGAAGATGAAATTCTCATACACGCGCAAAACGACGTGCGCGGCCTCGGCCGCGGCGATCATCTGGCGCGCTTCGCCAACGGTCAGCGCCATCGGCTTCTGCACGGAGACATGTTTGCCGGCCTGGCAGGCAGCGATGGTCATCGGCGCGTGCAGGTGATGGGGGGTGAGCAACTCAACCAGATCAACCGTCGGGTCATTCAGCAATTGGGCGTAGTTCGTGTAGATGCGATCCACGCCCCAGGCGCGCGCTTTGGCTTGGGCCAGACGGGCGTTGGTATCACACACCGCGACAATGCGCGCATCGGCGCGCCCCTGATACCCCAGAGCATGTAAATCTGCAATCCGTCCACAACCGACAATCGCTGCGCGAATCAGACTCATGGCCTCTCTCCCGTCGCCATAGATTATTAAACGCTATCTTACCGTCACATGGGGGGATAAGGCCAGATTCAGGGCGCAGGCCGCATTGACGGCGTTGTTCGTTCCGGCTAGAATGGCTTGCGGCGTGAACCAGATG
>JAYRVN010000021.1:0-3567 GCA_041918535.1 Chloroflexota bacterium | reverse complement strand
CGTGCTCAGCGAAGGCGTAAATCTGCGGGTGATCGGCTGTTTACACGAGCAGGTGAGTGCGATTGATTTTAGCGCCGCGCAGGAGTTGGGGATTGAGGTGCGCACGATCCCGGACACTTCGACGGTGGCGACGGCGGAACAGACCTTGATGTTGTTGCTGCAACTGGCGTTGCGTTTTGGGGATGGGGCGTTGTCGGGCAAGACGTTGGGGCTGGTAGGTTTCGGCCGAATCGGGCGTGAGGTTAGTCTGCGGGCGCGCGCCTTCAACCTGCATGTCATCGTCAATCAGCCGCGCCTGACGCCGCAGTTGGCGCGGGATGGGGATGTCGAGACGGTGGACCTGGTTGAGTTGTTACATTCGGCCGATTACATCAGCTTGCACGTCCCCTACAAACCGGAAACGGCGGCGATCCTGGATTCGGCCGAATTTGCCCATCTGCGACCCGGCGCTTGTCTGGTCAACGTCGGCAATCCCCGCCTGATTGACCGTGACACCCTTCTGGCAGCCCTCGACTCCGGCCGACTGGCCGGCGCGGCCGTCACGCTGCCTCGCGGTGAAGTGTGCGAGCACGCGCGCCTCTTGCCTGTGCCCGGCTTGCCGCCTGGACGCGGATCGGCCGAACACGCCGCCGTCAACCTGGCCCACCAAATCCTCGATGTTCTGCGCGTCAAACGTCCCAGTGAAGCCCTCTCCCTCGACATTGTGCCCATCGAACTGGTCATGCCCCACGAACAGATTGACGACAAGCGCGTGACCCGCCTGGTGGAGAGCCTGGAGAGCGAAGGCCGTCTCTCCAACCCGGTGCTGGTCACTCCCTGGGCCGGCAAATATGTCATCCTCGACGGTGCAACCCGTTTCGCCTCGTTTCAACGCCTGGGCTATCCGCATGTGGCCGTGCAACTCGTGGATCCCCACGGCGATTTCACCCTCTACACCTGGTATCATGCCATCTCCAGCGCCCAAAGCAGTCAGGCCCTCTTTGACCACCTGAAGCCCATCCCCGGCCTGACGCTGACCCCCACACCGACCGACCAGTTACACGCCGTCTTCAACGACCCCTATGTCGTCTGCTACTTTCTGGATCGGGCCGGCCGGGCGCTGTTGGCGCGGGTGGATGACCTGGATAGGCGTCTGGTGGTGATGAATGATCTGGTCGCCAGTTACACCACCTGGGGCGATGTGGAGCGCACCCTTTTGACCGATCTCAGCCGCCTGCTGGGTCAATTCCCCCAGATGGTCGCGGTGGCAGTTTTCCCCCAATTCAAGCCGGAAGATGTCTTTGATGTTGCCAAACACGGCCAATTGTTGCCGGCCGGTTTGACCCGTTTTGTCGTGCCGGGGCGCATTTTGCGTCTGAACATCGCCCTGGAGCGCCTGAAAGCGGATGAGCCGCTGGCGAGCAAACGCGCCTGGCTCAACCAATTCCTGGCCGACAAATTGGCCCGCAGCCGTCTGCGCTATTATCAAGAGCCGGTAATCTTGTTGGATGAGTGATGAACGCTTTGAATACGGTTGGTTTACGGATCGGCCACGCCACAGATGAAGCCTATCATACCGGCTGCAGCGTGTTCTTGTGCCCGCCCGGCACGGTGGTCAGCGCCGACGTGCGCGGCCCGGCGCCCGGCAGCCGCGAATCCGCCCTGCTGCAACCGGACAAACCCACCTCCGATATCAACGCGGTGCTCATGACGGGCGGCAGCGCCTTTGGCCTGAGCGCGGCCGATGGGGTGATGCGTTACCTGGCTGAACGCGGCATCGGTCACACCACACCCATCAAGCCCATCCCGTTGGTGGCGGCGGCGGTGGTCTATGATTTGTTCTTTAGCCTGGGGCAGCGTTACCCGACGCCGGAGCTGGGCTATGCCGCTTGCCTGGCCGCCGACGCGGAAAATGTGGCGCAAGGTAATGTGGGGGCGGGGGCCGGCGTAACGGTGGGCAAGTGGAATGGTTTCCCCGGCCCGATGAAAGGCGGCTTCGGTCTGGCCAGCGCGCGTGAAGGGGAGATCGTGGTTTTCGCGGCGACGGTGGTTAATGCCATTGGGGATGTACTGGCGGCTGACGGTACGCCTCTGGCCGGGGCGCAGACGCCGGATGGCGGCTGGGCCGTGAGGGATAATCCTTACCGGCTCTATCGGGGCCGGCGGCCGGAGAATCTGGCCCTGGAGAATACGACGCTGGTTTTAGTCGCCACGAATGTGGCGCTGACCAAGGTGGAGGCCTATCGGCTGGCGCAGCGGGCGCACGATGGCATGGCTCAGGCGATTCGGCCGATTCACACCACGCACGACGGCGATACGGCTTTTGGCCTGTCTACCGGGGCTGTCCAGGGCAATTTCGATTGGGTCGCCAACATCGCCGCGGAAGTTGTGGCTGAAGCCATCCGCAACGGCGTGCGCCAGGCGCGTAGCGTCGGTCAGGTTCGCGGTTTGGCCGGCGATTAGCCGAGCGTCGGCATTTTTGGGCAAAGGCAAGCTATGCTGATTTTTCTGAAACTGGGCGGATCGTTGTTAACGGACAAAACGCAGGTGGAGGCGGTGCGACCGGCGGTGTTAGAACGGCTGGCGGCAGAAATTCGCCAGGCGCAAACGGCGCGGCCGGATTTGCAATTGGTGTTGGCCCACGGCAGCGGCTCGTTCGGGCATGTGGCGGCGGCGCGCTATGGCACCCGGCAAGGGGTGAGCGGGGCGGCGGCTTGGGCCGGGTTTGCCGAGGTGAGTGATGCCGCCGCGCGGCTCAATGCCCTGACGCGGCAGGCATTGTTGGCGGCAGGCGTGACCGCAGTGACTTTGCAACCGTCCGCTTCGGCCGAATGTGTCGCCGGCGTCATCCACTCGCTGGCCGTGTCGCCGGTGCGCGCCGCTCTGGCTGCCGGCCTTACCCCGCTGGTCTATGGCGATGTCGCCTTTGACCGGGCGCAAGGGGGAACGATCATTTCCACGGAGGAAGTCCTGAGCTATTTGGCTGAAACGTTGCCGCCGGCCTGGTTCTTACTGGCCGGGGAGACGGACGGCGTGTTGGATGCTGCCGGGCGGGTCATCCCGCTGATTACACCGGCCAATTTCCCGCAGATTGCCGCCGCGCTAGGGGGATCGCGCGGGGCCGATGTAACCGGGGGCATGGCGTCGAAGGTAGCGAGTATGTTGGCCCTGGCGACGCGCCTGCCGCATTGTTCCATCCGTATCTTTTCCGGGTTGGCGGATGGGGTTCTGGCCCGGACGCTGATCGCGCCGGAGAGCGCGCCGGGGACATGTCTGCGCGCCGAGGCGCTTGATTAGGGCGCGTCGAGTGTGAGCGTGAAGGCTCCTTCCCGGTTTTCCAGGTTGCGCACGCGCACGAGATAGCGGCGCGCTTCGCTGGGGGTGATGAGCAAGGGTTCGGCCGAATCGCCGGGTGACAGGGGGGTGGTCCAGAGAATATTTTCGGCCGAATCCAGCCACATCAACTCAATGGTTATCCCTTCAGCTGTCAGATTCACCCGCCGGGCCGCGCCGGGCGTCCCCACATAGCCAAGCGTTAAAACACCGCCCGGCGGCAACCAGCCATAAACCCGGTCGCCATCCCTGATG
>JAYRVN010000020.1:0-14134 GCA_041918535.1 Chloroflexota bacterium | reverse complement strand
CCAGCCTTTGTGTCTCATAGTTGTATGCTTGCGTTGTCATGGGCTCAAGCATACTGCCATCTCAAATCCTGACCGGCATTAATTCTCCAATTGTTAAAATCTGGTGCGGAATGTGGGATCGTCTTTCTTAAGCCAGCTATTAGTTAGGCCAATTGACCTACTTGGCTGCCTTCAAGCGCTCACTAATATACTGAGTCGCTTCGCCCACAGTGGTGATCTTTTGCGCCTGTTCGTCGGATATCTCGCTATCAAACGCCTCTTCCAGAGCCATGATGAGTTCGACCAGGTCTAGCGAATCCGCTTCCAGGTCTTCACGAAAACGGGCGTCAGGGGTGACTTGTTCCTTCTTAACGCCCAATAATTCGATAATGATTTCGCGCACGCGCTTTTCAACGTCTTGCTTGTCAACGTCTTGCTTGTTAACTGTCATACTAATTAGTACCTCCATATGATCACGTGTGCAATTGTAGAGCGTATGGGCCGTTTGTCAAGATTTTGACGCCAATGCCGGCGCGTGTTTTAGTGCCAGAATTACACCTTCGCCCCTGTTCCCAAGCGAGAGAGCGCCAACTTGAAAAGGAAGCGCTGCCAACCTGAGCCGAACCCTTACGCCAGACGACCCCGCGCCAGCCATAACTCTGGATAGAGGCGTCTCCTTGGGGTAAGCGAACGAGGGTTTCGCCGGATGCTGTTGTTTCAGGCGGCGCGCTGACTAGCCGGCACAGCTGTTACACCCCCTTGTCGTTCAACCATGACAGGATGTAGTCAGCCACCTCCTCCCAGCCCTTCTGCCCGACAATGAAATGCGTGCGCCCGGCAAACTCCTTAAAGTCGGTTACTGAAGAAGATTGCTTGTATTGGCTATAGTTGGTTTTGTTGAGAGAGGCCGGGATTAGGTTGTCTGTTGAACCCGCAATGAACAACAGCGGCTGGCGTTGTTTCTTGAAATCAATCCTGGCAGTCAGCGACTCGCGCGGCACGCGCCGCGATTCAGGCACGACATATCTCTCAAAAGCCGCTTGTTGTTCCGCCGGCGGCAACGTGTTGACGAAAGTGTACTGAAAGCGCTCGAACGTCATTTGGATGGGGACACTTTGAGCAGCAAACGGGGTGATATGCGGCCAATTGGACTTGAGAAATGGCAACTTGGTCGTGAACACGCCCATCGGCGGCGCGGAACTAATAGCGACACCGGCGGCGGCTATATCTTTTTGAAGCAATAGTTGCACGACTAACCCGCCCATTGAATGTCCGATAAGAATAGGCTTTTCACCTAATTTTTCAATTGTGTTGGCTAAATGTTCAACAATATGGCTGAGCGTGAGTTTGCCCAGTTGTGGGTCGGGATGATTTTTCCGCAGGCTATCCACGGGCTTATCGCGTCCCGGCCAAGCCGGGGCAAGACAGGTATAGCCGTTGGCCTGAAAACGACCTACCCAATGCTCCCAGCACAATGGGGTCATGTACATTCCGTGTATGAAAACGACGGTCTTCGACTTCATTGATAGTTTCCTTGTGATAGATAAATTGTACTGACGCTCAACGTCCAGCGCATCAGCCGTGGCGGATGCGCTCGTCAGCGTATTGCGTCTGCCGTTTGTTGGATGGACTTGTCAGGCAGTTGGCCGCCGATCCCGTTCCCGTCTGCGCATGAGGATAGTCCCGCAGACGCCTACCAAGAACCCGGGAATACACAGGAACGCGGCGCCCAGGAGGAAGGCCGTCCCAATGGCGCCCAGGAGTTGGTCAACCAGGCCGGGCATGCTGGTCAGATCCACCCAGGCCTCAAGGGCGACGCCGAGGATGAGAAGCACAACGAAGCCTAGGGCGGAGGCAATGGTGAGACGCCGGAACCGGGCCGAGGCCCGCCACGGATGCGCGAAGGCGAGTATGAGGGCGGTAGCAGAGAGCATCGCGAGCGATATGCCGATAGGATTATCGTCTATGCCTACTGCGGCTGCGGCGACTGCCAGCGCCGCCACTGCTGTCAGTAAGAGAAGAGTCCGGCTTCTGTTGCCTGGCGAAAACGGCTCGATCATCCTGAAACCTCCTTCCCGTTGCTTTGAATGGGAGGCCGCCTAACGTCCGGCCTCATCTGCTGGAATTCGCCGCGTAAGGCCAGGCAGACGCAAGTGGTTGTTAAGAGGCATTTATGGATACGGTCATTATCGGCCCCGCTGATCCTCTTACATCCCCAAGCAGTTTGAGACCGGGGCCATACGCTTCAATATCGCGCGGATGCTTGATGCCGAGAACCCAAGAGACATCTACCCCCCAGGTATATTTGGTTTCCAGGCCAAGCAGCTTTTTCCACAATCCCTTTGTGAATTTCTCTGGAACCATATCAAGGATGAGTTGCGATTGAACGAACCTTTGGGCTAGTCGCTGGAATAGCTGTGTCGCATCCGGCTTGGGCAAGAACATAAATAGGCCCTCGGCAAGGAGAAGGAAGCGGCTGTTTCCATTGGCAGTGACCCGATCAATCCATGCAGCATCGAGGACTGAACAACCAATTAGTTCATAGCTGAGTTGATCCTTTAGGCACTCTCTTTTCAATGCGATAACTTCTGGTAGATCAATTTCAACATATCTACAGTTTTCATGGGCTATTCGCCAGAATCGGGTGTCAAACCCACAGGCGAGGTTGATGACAGTACATTGTGGATTATCGGCGATAAAGCGATTTGCCGCATCGTCAAAAACCTTTACTCTCTTCTGTACGCCTGCTTTTGCATGGTGGGCCTGAATTCCTGAAAAAATTCGCTTCTCCCTAATGATCCAGCGTTTGTCTTCTTCTGATACGATGGACATCAATCTTTCTAGACAGAGAATTGCCATTGGGTCGTTAAAAATGGCCTTGTCCTTTTCTGACATAACGACGCGGATAATCAAAGTCAAGATGGCTGTTTGTGATATCTGCGATATGTTCATGTTCAATCTTCTTCTCCGTCCACATGAAACAGGGCAGCCATTGAGCGCCGGACATAGTATAACCGATTTCCGGCCGGTGCAGATAGCGCCAGCATTCCCTAGGGTTATCAACGCAGATAACGCGCACCCCGACGACCAGGCGCCACAGTCTGATTCAGCCAACCCGCCAGACCAAGCAGCCAGTAAAAACTGAAAGCCAGATCGACCAGGAAGAAACTGTGGTCAACCAGGCCATGCGCCAGGGCGTAGGCACAGGCGGCCACGAGACCGGCGGCAATGGGCAAACTGGCGGGTGGCACACGGGCGGGCAAACGCCAGATCAGGCGGAGGAGTTGCCCGAAAAGAGCCAGGCCGGCGATGAGACCTATCAAGCCCAGGCGTGCAGTCAGGTCGAGAAAGAGGTTATGCGGGTGATTGAGGTTGGGATCGGCCCAGGCGGCGTTGAAGATGTAACGCCCTCGATAAGCATAGAGAAAGTTGTCGAGGCCGACGCCCCAGAGAGGATGTTCGCGGATCATTTCCAGGCTGGCCCGCCATAGGTTAATTCGGATAACGCCGGTAGCGCCCAGGCTGAGGCGACCGGCGAGTTGCGGGATGCGTAGCAGGGCGATCAGGCCGGCTGCGCCGAGCAGTCCCAGGCCGATGAGCCAGGGCCAGGCGCGCCGGCCATGTTGGTGTTGCCACAGGGTGAAGAGAATCGCCAGGGCGGTCGGCAATCCCAGGAGAAGACCGCCTTTGCTGAAGGTGAGCACGAAGGCCAGGGCGCAGGGAATGAGGGCGGCGGCATAAAGACGGCGGCGGAGGGTGGGGTGATTTCGGCCGAAAATGACCATCCCCACCAAAAACGGCAGAACTCGCCCTAGATAGAGCGCCACATTATTCGGCGAGCCATACGTGGCCCGCAGCCGCCACAATCCCCCCTCGGCCGTGATCACGTCCGCCCCCAGGCTATACTTAACCAGCCCGATCAACGCTACTGCCACCCCGCTCAGCACAAAGGCATCTAGCACCCGCAGCATTTCCTCTTCCGACAGGCGCAGACAGCGCAGCAAGAGATAAAACAGAGCCGGTTCAAAAATGATGATGCGCCATTCATTCAGGGCAACGTCCAGGCGCGCAGTGAAGAATAACGACATGGTTGCCGCTGCCGTGAAAGCCACGACAGCCCAATCGGCCGATGTCAGTCGCCCCGTCCAACCTGTCCAGCCAGAAGGCGGGTCGGTGGCCTGAAGGGTTTGGCCCCGTTGCGCCAGATGCCAGATCAAGCGTAGCGCCGCCGCGCAGGCCGTAGCCAGGGTGAACACCTCCACGGCCGAAAAACGGTAGCCTAACACCGGTTTGAGGCTGCTGCCGGCCGTATAGAAAGGGAGGGTAGCCGCCACCAGCATCAATCCCCAGGCGGGTCGCAGGCTGAGCAGGAGGATCAAGGCCAACAGAGCCAGAGCATAGACAAAAAAGAAGGGGGTGACATAGTAAATGGAGGCCAGCGTCGCCGTCAGGGCGAGTTGGGTGTGGTCGCCCAGGCGGCGATAGAGGCCGGCTGCCTGAGAGCCCCAGGTGAGCCAGCCGCCGGCGGCAACGAGGGCGGCCAGGAGAGCTACAAGCCGGAGTTGCGCCCCGTCGCTCAGGGCGCGCAGACGTTGGGCGAGGGCGATTAACCAACGCCATTCGGCCGAACGCGCCGCCCTTGCCGCCAGGAGCACGCCTAAACCTGCCGTGAGGCCACTCAGCCAGACCGCCCAGCGGCCGGCGACATCGGATGGATGGTAGGCGACGCTAAAACCATGTAAGGCCCATTGATCCCAACCCCGGTCGGCTTCGATTACGGCGGTGTGTTCGCCGGGCGGCAGGTTGCGCGCCACCCACTCGGTGGCAATGTAATCTTCACGGGGGTCCGGCGCATCCAACACGAGCATGGCGCCGTTTTCATCGCGAGGTAGGGCGTTGGCCGGCTTGCTGTCAATGGTCACATAGAACCGGGCGCGGAAGTCCGCCCGCCGCACACGCAAACCCAAATCTGTGCCCCAGAAGCGGAAAGTGACTTTGTCGCGCGGCGCGCCGGGCGGAACCTGGCTACTATCTGCCCCAAATTCGGCCGAAAATCGCCATCCCCCCACATAATGCTGCGCCGGATCATCCGGCGCGGCCAAATGAAAGCCGGGATATGCCACCTCCGGCGCGGGCGCGGCCGCCGCTATGGCCGCGACCAGAGAGCGTCCGGCCAGGCTGAAGCCCCAACGCGGATCATCCGACGGCGCAGCCGGTTCCCAGTTTTCCAGGAACATAATGCCTAGCCAGGGCCATTCCCGGCGCGCCCGTTGGAAAGCGTCGAGAGTCCAACGAAGGCGCGTCGCCTCGTCCGTTTGGCCCCAGATGGAAGGCTGACCGGCCCAATCTGCCGGCAGAGCGTTCCAACCCCAGTTGCCCGCCCACAAGGCTTTGTCCCCGTCGCCATTGCGCAGCATGACTTCGCGTAGCAAGATGATCCGACTGAAATTCAAGGTGTCGAGGGCCACCCGCCGGTCATCGGGGCCGGTATCGAAGCCATAGGGTTTGGCTGCCACAACGTCAAAAGCATCGGCCGCCCCGGCTTCATACACTGCTTGCAAGTAGAGGGGATCGGCCAGGTTGATGCTGTCGGTTTCGATGGTCGGCGCGAGGGGAGCTAGAACGAGGTTGGCTTGAGAATCGGCCGAACGAATGGCGGCTGCCGTTGTCGTCAATAACGCCGCATACGCATCGGGATTGACCTGCATTTGCCCCCAATGCGCGGCGAGATTCGGTTCATCCCAGATGATGTAATAATCTATCTGCGCCCCGTAACGTTGGGCAAAGGCGCCGGCCCAGGCGGCAAAGGTATTGGGATCGGCGGGTGGGGCGAATTGGGCTGCCGGGTCGCCGTCCAGCAACGGGACAAGCGTCAGGCCGTGCGCCGTCGCCGCCGCCAACCAGCGGTCGGCTGTCGCCCAGTCAAAGGCTTCGCCATAATAGAAGCTTTGTTGGATGAACGGGATGCCGGCGTTGGCGATGTCTTGCAGGGTTTGGTCGAGTTCGGCCGCGGCGTACCGTTCCAAATAAACCTTCACGCCCCAACGCGCGCCCGCGTGAGCGATGGGTTCCGGCAAGCCCGGCGGGATGCCGCGCTGCAAGAAGGCCTGGCGCTGTCGCAATGCCCCCCAGGTCAGGCCGGCCAATATAGCCAGCAGCGCCCACGCGAGGCACAGTCGGGCGGCGCGCCGACCATGCTCAGTGCGCATGTCGGCCGGGTGGTTGAGAAGGCGTTTGGGGCGGTCTCACGCTGATTGGCCTCCCAGGTGTCGGGCATGGATTCGGCCGATAACGCCTAGCATAACGCGCCTAAACGGCAAAGCATGCGTTGAATCTAGCGCGCCACTGTTTCCACTGTCTCGGCCAACGCGTGTTGCCAGATTTCGCGCAAATCAGGCGAAAGCGCGTCGGCCACCGTCTGGGCCACATCCTGGCCGATAAGTTGTTGTAGGCCGCCAAATACGGCCCGAACAGGATAGAAAGCGAACTCCTTGTCCGAATTGCCGCAACGGCGCGCCACCACATTCTGGAAATCCAAATGACTGATATGGGTGTCGCGGAAGTGCAACAACCAAAACACGTCATTTAGCGAGCGCGTCAACTCCGGCGGCAGCGCCTTAGATAATGAGCGTTTAGCCGAGCGACCTAAATTCTGTCCCAATGTTTGTAGAACACCGTGACTCCAACGACGGGCATGTTCCGGGCTGCGGAGGTTGCCTGTGCGTTGCACGTGTTCATAATAGCTGGTCAATGAATCTGCCATACGGGCCTCTTGGTTGACGTTTTGTCTGATAGTGCTATACTTCCACACTTGCAGCCTGATAGGCGCAGCCTCGTCGCTAAAATCAGCCCATGCGCCGTCCGGCGGATAATTCCCATCGGATGTTGTCAGGCGAGTCCAAAGCGCTATGAAGTGGTCGCCATTATATCAAATCTTATGTGAACAGGCGTAATCCCGCGTGGGTGAAGCCGTTTGAGTTGAGGTAAACATGTCCGAACTAACTTTAGAAGCAGAACTACGTTCCGTATCCGGTAAACAGGTTAAGCAGTTGCGTCGTGATGGCTTAGTGCCCGGCGTGTTGCACAGAGAGCGCGAGACGGCTAACATTCAAATGGCCTTGCGTCCGTTGTCTTTTCTCTTGCGCGAGGTTCGGTCGGATTCCATCATTGACCTACATTTGGGCGGGGGCGTGCATCAGGTGCGCGTGGGTGAGATTCAGCGCCACATTACCCGCGGCGAGGTCACGCATATTGATCTGGTGGAAGTTGAGGCTTAGGTCAGGGGCGTCTGATAGACCGGATCATTTATCGAGAGTAGCGAGAGGTTAAGGCTGGCGTAAGCTGGCCTTTTTTATTGATGGCGCGGCGTCACTATGTCGGCCTGGAATATCTTGCGGCGGGTGTTTAGCTGGCTGGCATTGGCCGCTATTTTGAGCGTAGCGGCCAGTTTACGCCTAACCCATCTGAATTGGGACGCCGATCAACATTACCACCCTGACGAACGCTACATCAGTTGGGTCGCCGCCACAACAGATTGGCCGGCGGATTGGTCTACCGCTTTTCAACCGACGCTCTCAGCCTTTAACCCCTATTATTGGCCCCCGGAAGCCCAGACCGAGGGCGTTCAAGTCCCGCAAGACCGGCCCCGCGATTTCGCCTATGGTCACTTGCCATTGTATGCCGGGGTAGCGGCCACTCGCCTGGCGGAGCGCATAGGGCCGTGGCTCACCCCATTTCTGCCGCCCGCGTGGCCGCTGGTGAGCGAGGTGCTGAATGCGCGACAGGCGGTTGAGTTCAATCACCTGACGCTGACGGCGCGAGCCTTGACGGGTTTGGTGGATGTCGGCACGGTAGCGCTGGTTTTCTTTTTGGGGCGTCGCTTGTTTGGCGCGGCGGTGGGATTGTTGGCAGCCGCCTTTTTGGCGCTGAATGTGATGCACATCCAACTGGCCCATTTCTTCGCCAGCGATCCGTACCAGACTTTTTTTGTCACGGCGGCGTTAACGTGTTGGGTGGCGGCGACGCCAAACGAGGGGCAAACGTCGGGCCGCCGCGTTTTCTCCCTACTTGCCGGCGCGGTTTGCCTGGGTTTGGCCGTGGGCTCCAAGTTTGGGGCCATCTTTCTGATCTTGCCCTTGGCGCTAACGGTATATTGGTGGTCGGGAACGCAGTCGCGCCCCCGGTTGCGCGGCGTGATTTTGTTCGGCTTATGCTTGCTGCTGGCGCTCGTGGCGTTTGGCCTCACCAACCCGTTTGCCCTGTTAGATTTCACCTGCCAGGCGGAGACGGCGCCCGTTGACCTGGGGCTGTTCCAGATTCCGAGTATTGATTGGAAGTCGTGCTATCTGATGAATGTTTTCAAGCAAAGCCAGATGGCGAGCGGGCGTTCTGATGTGGCCTTTACCCGTCAATATATTGGAACAACGCCGTTTTTTTATCACATCAACATGCAGGCGCGTTGGGGCATGGGGCCGGCGCTAGGTGTGGCGGCGTTTGGCGGCTGGGCCTGGGCCGTGTGGCGAGGGGGGCGTGGGATGAAATTCGGCCGAAACGCTCCCCATTTTATCCATCCTGCCCGCCGCGCCGAGTGGATTGTTCTCGCCTGGGTGCTGCCCTTTTTCCTCTTAACTGGCGGGCTGCAAGTCAAATTCATGCGTTATCTGCAACCCATCGTCCCACTGTTGATGATCTATGCCGGGGCGTGGCTCTGGCAATGGCGGCGACTCGCCTGGCGCAATGCAGGGGTGGCGCTTTGTCTCTTCTTCACCGGTCTCTATGCGGTGGGTTTTGTTAACCTGTATGCGACGCCGCATCCCTGGCTTCAAGTGTCCCGATGGGTCTATGCCAACGCGCCGCCCGGCGCATTGATTCTGACGGAACAGTGGGACCATCGTTTGCCGAGCAGCCTGGTGATAAACGGGCAATACCACCCGTTGAGCGTGTATACCTATGATAGCCTGACCTGGCTGAGCGGCGCGGATGATCTGGATGACGAGACCAAATTACTGGCAAATCTCAACCGGCTGGCGGCGGGCGACTATCAGATCGTGGCCTCTAACCGCGTCTATGGGGTAACGCCGTTGTTGCCGGAGCGCTATCCGCTGTCTAGCCAGTTCTATCCGGCTCTCTTTGATGGGTCGCTGGGTTATGAGTTGGCGTATGTGGCGCAACGCGGCCCCCATCTGAACGGCTATTATTTGAAGCCAGACACCTTCGGCCGGCCCGGTCTGACGCCTCCGGCGGGGGTAGCCGTTGCTCTGCATAATTTGCCGGGGTTAGATTGGGGGTTTGTGGACGAGAGTTTTACGGTTTACGACCAGCCGTTGGCGATGGTGTTCGAGAATGTGGGCCGATTTTCGGCCGAAACCCTGCTTTCTCACTTCCGCCTCACCCCATGACGCGCCACCTCACCCTCACCGTCTTTTTGGCCGGCCTGACGACCCTGGCGGTGGAATTCATTGCCAGTCGCCTGCTGCAAACCGTCTACGGCAGTTCCAACCTGGTCTGGGCCAACGTCATCGGGTTGGTATTGCTGGCTCTTAGCGCCGGTTACTACCTGGGCGGACGTTGGGCCGATCAAGACCCGCGCCCGGAACGCTTCTACGCCCTGATTTGCCTGGCCGCCTATAGCGCCGTAGTCGCCCTGTTGCTGGCCGGCCTGTGGGTGCGTCCGGCGGCGGCGGCTTTGGCTGCGGCCAATCTGGGCGCGATTGGCGGCACACTGGCCGCTTCTGCCCTCATCCTGGTTGCGCCGGTCACATTGCTGGGAGCCATCACCCCGTTCGCCATCCGCCTGTCGGTGAACGATATTAGCCGCGCCGGACGCATCAGCGGGCGTCTGTATGCAGTTTCGACTTGTGGCAGCCTTGCCGGCGCTTATCTGCCCGTGCTGGTCGCGATTCCCCTGGCGGGCACGCGCTGGAGCAGCCTCATTTTTGGCTTGCCGCTGTATCTGGTTGGCTGGTGGGGCGCGTTGCGGTTCGGGGCGCGCTGGGCGCGCTGGTTGTGGCTTCCGCTGGCCCTGCTTATCCCGCTCGTCTGGCTGGCAACCCGCGGCCCGCTGAAGGCCACGCCGGGCCTGATTGAGGCCAGAGAGTCAGCTTATAACTACATCGAAGTGATACAATCCGGGCCCTGCCGCCACCTGCGCTTGAATGAAGGGGTCGGCATCCATTCGATCCACTGCCCGGATGGCGACCTGCCGCCGGAAATGGTGTGGGGCTTGTTGGTCGCGGCGCCATTCTACAACCCGACGCCGCGCGTTGAGCGTCTAGCGATTGTCGGCCTGGCAGGCGGCACGGTAGCGCGTCTGTATGGACAGGTATGGCCGTCTCTGCACATAGATGGGTTTGAAGTAGACCCGGCTATCGTGTCGGTAGGGCGAACTTACTTTGACCTGAACCGGCCCGATCTGTCTGTGCTGGTGGGGGATGGCCTCTACTGGCTCAATCAGCAGCGTGAGCCTTACGATGTGGTGATCCTGGACGCTTACCGCGTGCCGTATATCCCCTGGCACCTGACAACGCAGGAATTTTTTGGCGAGGTGCGCCGGCGCTTAACAGAAACGGGCGTCCTGGCGGTTAATGTGGGGCGCACGCCGACGGATCGGCGTTTGGTGGAGGCTCTGACGGCCACTTTGTTGACGGTTTTTCCCACTGTGCATACGTTGGATGCGCCGGGATCGCTTAATACCGTCTTAACGGCTACGGCGCAGCCCACGGATGCGCGCGCCTTGCGCGCGGCGCTGTCCGCCGCCGAGATGCCCTGGCTGCGTGCTGTGTTATCGGTCGCGGTAGCAAATCAGCAACCGACGGTAGCCCATCCGCCGGTCTTTCGGGATGATCGCGCGCCGGTGGAAACGCTGGTGGATTCTTTGGTGATACGCTATTTGTTGACAACGGGGTTGGGCGGGTTGCTTGACCCGCCGTAATCTGAATCTGGGGGTTGATAGTGACGACGAGAACTCGCATTTTGCACTGGTTGGTTGTGGCGGCGATGCCCATTCTGCTGGGGTTTGGCGTGATCACGCTGGTGATCAGTCCGGCTTATCCTCGCTATGAGTATGCCAAGAAGAATTTTCCACCGGACCCGTATGGTTTTACGCAGGCGCAACGTTTGGAATTGGCGTTGGTGTCGGTGGCTTACCTGGAGAGCTGGGATTCGGCCGAATCCACTATCCACATGCTCCAAGACCAAACGCTCCCCGGCAGCGACCGCCCGCTTTTCAATGAGCGTGAAATCGGCCACATGCTCGATGTCAAAGTTGTCACTGATGCTATCCGCCGGATCATGTTAGGCGCGCTAGGGGTTGTCGGCGTTGCCCTGGCGCTGCTCCTGACCAATCCCGCCACGCGCGAAGCTGGGTATGCCGCCATTTGGCGCGGCGGCCTGACAACCGTCATGATTCTGCTTTTCATCGTCGGTTTCATTGTGTTGGGCTGGTCGGTCTTCTTCGTCCAGTTCCACGAACTGCTTTTCTCGGCCGGCACCTGGACCTTTAACCTCAGCGACGGCCTCATCCGACTCTACCCGGAGAAATTCTTCTTTGACGTGGGCGTGATCATGAGCGTTGGTTCGTTGCTGGCCGGCGCAGTCGTCGCCGCCGTGGGCTACTGGCTGCGTCGCCGCGCCACCGCCGGCCTGGCGAAACAACGCGTGACGCCGTCCACCGCGGGCCGATAAAGTCAGAGACGCCTCGGCGACCGGATACGAGCCGGCGTGGCGGATGAATTGCGCAGAACCTTTGATAAACCGGGTGGTAGGCCACCGTGTGCAAGCCGTTGTTAGCCCGCCGCTTTACTCTGGCTTGAATGCCACTGACTTTACAGCAATCGGCAAATGCCGCCACAATTGCACAATCAACATGCCAGCTCCAACTAGAATCAGGCCAATAACCTGTCTGGAGCTTAACGGCTCATCTAAGAACAGCCAAGCCAGTATCGCAATTTGCGGTAACATCATGTTGTTAATGATGCTTGACTCGACAGCGGTCAGTGTTCGCAGGGTGTTATTCCACAATGTAAAGGCAAAGGCTGTGTTGACAATCGCCAACCAGCCGATGATGAGCCATTGCCTAAGGCCGAGTTGACCGAAGCCTTGGATGATTGCCCCGACAACCAGCAGAATCAAACTGCCGATGCCCATGCTGATGGTTGTGATAACAATCGGAGGTAAGCCACCTTGGTGATTGATTTGCCTTCCCAATAAAGATGAGCCTGAATTTGCTAATACGCCAACGAGGGCAGCCGTCAGGCCGAGTATTTGTCCTGAGGGTATATCCAACGGAAGAAAATAAACAAGCGCACCTGTGGCGGCTAAAGCCATGCCACCCCATTGGGTTGCTGAAGGCGGCTCACTATTTACCAAACTACTCCACAACGCGACGACAATCGGCGAAAAATTGAGCAGCAAAGTCAACGTAGCGGCAGGCAAGAAAGCAAGGCCGGCGAATTGCGCTCCTTGTGTCAGGGTGTAAAACGCCAGCCCAAGTAGCGTGAGTTGTGTCCATGTGGCGCGAGAAAGACCACGCAAAGTGTTTCGGTGCGTTGGGTTGGTTAGAATGAATGGAATTAGGCACAGGAATGCGAGACCATAGCGCAAGCCCGCGAAGGTAATAGCCGGTAAACTGGCCTTGAGCCCAATCTTGATAAGTATCCAAGATGTAGACCAGAGAAAGGTTACAAGTAAGGCTTGCAACACGGCTTTGAGGCGCGACTTGGACGCGACCAGTTCATCATTCGACATGGGCGAATTACCGGCGACAACGCGTTGCGGTTGTACGATAAAGCGGGCTAATAGGGCCCTAACCTAACTCGACGTGCACGAGTTCCACTACGCGGCGCAGAGCCTGTTCCACTACCGCCGTCTCCGGGTGACGGAAAATGATGTAGCCTTCGCCTTCATAGCTGACTGAAGCGGGCTGGCCGATTTGTGGCAGGCGCGCATCGCACACCAACCCGCCCAATTCGCGGTCGGCTTGTTCCAGGCCATGCACGGCGCGCACATGGCCCTGGCCCTGGCCGCGCAGGAAGGCTGCGCCGACGGCATATTTACGCTGCGGCGGCTGGAATTCGCCATAGACCATCAGGCGCACCCAGGCGGCGACGGCGTCAATGTCGTTGGCGCGTGAGATGAGTGTCATGATCTGCGCGCCGGGGGGACGAGCGGCCACTTCGGAAATGGCAATGGAGCCATCGCGCCGCCGGAACCATTCCAGATGGGTCAGGCCTGTCTCTATGCCAAGCACGGCCAGGGCGCGCTGCCCTACTTGACGAATGTCGTCATATTGCGGGGCATCCACTTCACGCGGCAGCAAGACGCACCATTGAATCCAGGGGTGACGCATGGCGTCGAGCGGCGCCGGTAGATAGCGGGTGAGAGAGTGCCAGACGGGTTGACCGTTGATGGAGATGGTTTCAAAAGAGTGCTCATCGCCGACGATAAACTCTTCCAGGATGGCTTCTTGCTGAGGGCTGGGGGCGACGGCGGCCAGGGCGTGGCGCAAGGCCTCCGGGCTGTCAATCTGGTAAGTGGTTTGGGCGCCGGCGCCGGCCACGGGTTTTAGAACGAGCGGGTAACCGATTTCGCCGGCGAAGTCCCAGGCATTTTCGGCCGAACGCACCCGCATTGCCCGCGCACAAGGAACCCCTGCCGCCCGGAACATCTCCTTCATACGCGCTTTGTCGCGGAAATTTAGCGCCGTCTCAACGCGCATACCGGGGATGCCCAACTGCTCACGCACTTCAGCCAGTTGCCCTTGAATCTGTTCCATCGCTCCTAACACCCGGTCAACCGGCCCTAAGCGTTCGGTCAGGCCGGACACGGCGCGTATTAGTTGCTGCGCATCCAGCGCATTCTCAACGCGCCAATGCGCGGCCACGCGCGCGCGCAGGTCGGGGCCCAGATTTTCCTGGGGCTCCTGACTGATCAGGCCGAAGCGCAATTCCGGCTGATTAGCCACGGCTTCAATAAAGCGCCGGGCGTTTTCCGAGAACCAGGGGGTGACAAGCACAACACAGGGCATGTCAAACTCCTTCAAAAACGAGAAATGTGACGATGGAACGAATGATAAAGGCTGAGCGGTGAATGGTCAATATCAGGGCGGGGCGCGTTGGGAAATAGCGCCTACGGGCCCACCCGGATGGTGACGAAGCTT
>JAYRVN010000019.1:0-11637 GCA_041918535.1 Chloroflexota bacterium | reverse complement strand
GGGGGGGGGTTGCGGTTTGTGGGGCCCCCCCCGGGCGCGGCGGGCGATGTTGCATTGGTTGGGGGGGGTTGTGGTGTCCCGGCGGGGCGCGCCGGGGGGGGCGCACGTCACGAATCGCCACACCGACGGTGGCGTCATCCACTTTGTTGAAACCGGCTTCCCAGTGGTATGTTTTGTCGGCGAGGGTGTGGGTGAAAGCCTCTGTCTGCACCTGGCCGGTGGCAAGGGTGCGTTGAATGACCACAGCAGCCTGGGCGGCGATGTCGGGGGGGAGGATGTCGGTGATTTTTCGGCCGATTTGTCGTTCAATCGGCATTACCGGAGTCTCATCACGCGGCACATGCAACGCCAACACCGTCAGGTCGGCATGAACATAGGCCACCCGATCCGGCAACGCCTCGATCAATATCTGCCGCTGCGCTTCGCTGGCGCGCATAGCCGCCGCCGCCCGCTCCCGTTCGCTCACATCGCGCACCAAAGCTAGCCAACGCAGCCCTTCCCCGCTACGGAAACAACTGATGCGCATCTCTACCGGAAAGGTGGAACCGTCCTTGCGCCGACTTTCGCCTGTCACTGTCCATTGACCCGTTTCCGGCCAGGTGGTGGTCGCCGGAAATGGCGTCGTTGCCAGGTCGGGCAGGGTCAGGCTCAGGAGTTCTTCACGCGAGTAACCCAGGCTGACGCAGGCCTGGTTGTTGACATCCACCAGGCGTTGATTGTCGTCAAGGACAAAGAAAGCATCCGGGGCTTGTTCTACCAGCAGGCGGAAACGCGCCTCGCTCTCGCGCACGGCATCTTCGGCCGTTTTGCGCTCGGTGATGTCGCGGATGTGCAGGACGTAGCCTTCTACGGCTGGATGGGCCATCAGGTTTTGGCCGAGCAGCTCCAGGGTGTGCCAGGCGCCTGTGTGATGGCGCACGCGCAATTCAACTGTAACCGGCGTCCCGTTTCCCTGGGTGATTTGCTGATACAGGGCTTCAGCCTGGGGCAAGTCTGCCGGCAGCAGGACATCTGATCGTTGCCATAGATCGGTGGAGGAGAGCGCAAAGCCGAGAAAATTTTCCACGGAAGGGCTAAGATAACGGAATCGGCCGAATCCATTTACCACTGCCAGCATATCCGGCGCATTATCTACCACCGCCCGAAAATAATCTTCACCTCGCCGCGCAGTGATTCGCGCCAGCGCCGCCCGCGCCCGTTCCTCAAATAAGTTGCGCTGCCAGAGCGCTACGAAAAACAGAGAGGAGATAAACAGGAGCGGGATCAGCCAGTAGCGCAGAAGGTCCGGCGGCGTCCAGGCTTCATACCAGGTGAACATGGACAGGCCGAAGCCAAGATTGGCCAGCCAAATAAACAGGGCGAATCGCCATTGAAAAAGCAAGGCGGAAAACAGCAAAGGCACCAAGACATAAAGAAGAACCTCAGGCGGTATCTGGGTTGACCCGCGTTGCCGCCAGGTTATCGCCCAAACATTGAGATTGAACAGGGCGATCATCACCACCGCCACTTTGCGGTGGTGACGCCGGCGCGCCAAGTGCAAGCCGACCAAGGTGGCGCCAACCGTAAAAGCTGCCCCGCCAACGCGCTTTGCGGCCAGAAACTCCGCCGGATCGTTAATGATCAGCCCGATCTCCGTGATCAAGCCTATGACCAGAAAGAACAGCATAACGGTAGCCATAAGCCGGGCATAGGGCTGCTCAGCCTCCGGCACCTCATCCAGAGGGGCAGTCAAACGTTCAAAAAGTTGATAGACAAAGGTCATTCCCGGTCACTCCTTCACCTGCGTCTCCCCGAATTCGGCCGGGTTTGTTATTCGGGACGGCTTCTGCTAAAATATAGGCAAAACCTCGACTGGCTCGGTCGGGGTTTTTGTCTGTTGGAACGGCCTCGTCGTGTCCTTATTCCCCGGAACGAAGCCCTTTTACGCCTATATGGGGATTGCAGGTAAAGAAGATGTTAACTGAACGGCAAGAACTACGCAATATCGCAATTATCGCGCACGTTGACCATGGCAAAACGACGCTGGTGGATGCCATGCTGAAGCAGGCGCACGTCTTTCGCCTCAACCAGCAGGTAATTGAACGGGTGATGGACTCGAATGATCTGGAACGGGAACGTGGCATCACGATTCTGGCTAAGAATACCGCCATCACGATTCCTGACCCGGTCACCGGCCATATCGTCAAGATCAACATCGTGGATACTCCGGGCCATGCTGACTTCGGCGGCGAGGTGGAACGGGTCTTGAATATGGTGGACGGCGTTCTACTCTTGGTGGATGCGGCGGAAGGGCCGATGCCGCAGACGCGTTTCGTGTTGCGTAAAGCGTTGGCGATGGGCCATCGGGCCATTGTGGTCATCAACAAGGTGGACCGCAAAGACGCTGATCCGGAACGTGTGTTAAATCAGACCTTTGATCTGTTCATTGAATTGGGCGCTACCGACGTTCAGGCGGATTTTCCGGTGGTGTATACGGTGGCTACCGCGGGCCAATCAAGTCTGACGCCGATCATGGGGCCGGACTTGGAACCGCTCTTCGATGTGATTTTGCGCCGGGTGCCTTGCCCACGGGTAGATGTGACGGCTCCGCTGCAAATGCTGGCGACGAGTTTGGACTACGACCCGTATCGCGGTCTGACGGTGATCGGCCGAATCTTTGTCGGTGAAATCCGGGTGGGGCAACCGATCATCCGCATCACGCTCGACGGTAGTATGAAGCGCGATGTGGCGCGCTACCTGTATGTGCATGAAGGCCTGAAACGCGTAGAGGTTGAACGCGCGCAGGCAGGTGAGATCGCCGCTATCGCCGGGCTGGAAGAGATTTCAATTGGTGAAACCATCGCCGACCCGGAGCAACCGATCGCCTTGCCGGTGATTCAGGTGGAACAGCCCACCGTGCGTATGACGTTTGGGGTAAACACCTCGCCGTTTGCCGGGCGGGATGGGCGATGGGTGACATCGCGCAAGTTGCGCGAGCGTTTGTGGCATGAACTGAAGCAAAATGTGGCTTTGCGGGTGGAGGAGACGGATTCGGCCGATACCTTTGCTGTCAGCGGTCGCGGCGAACTCCATTTGGCTATCCTCATCGAAACCATGCGGCGCGAAGGCTATGAATTACAGGTTTCACGCCCCGAAGTCATCTTTCTGACCGGAGAAGATGGCGAACGCCTGGAACCCTATGAAGAAGTCCACATAGAGACCAGCCCGGAGACCGTCGGGGTGGTGGTGGAAATGATGGGCAAGCGGCGCGGCGAGTTGCTGACCATGGGTGATGGCGCATCCGGCACCGTCCATTTGTCCTATCTGGCACCCACACGCGGATTGTTGGGTTTCCGCTATCAATTCTTGACCGCCACGCGTGGCATGGGAGTCATGCACAGTATTTTTCACGGCTATGGGTTATATGGCGGTGAAATTTCGGCGCGCGGCTCAGGTTCGCTCGTGGCCTGGGAAGCCGGCGAGACCACCACCTTTGGCCTGCGCAATGCCGAGACGCGCGGCATCCTGTTTGTCGGGCCGGGTGAAGCGGTTTACGGCGGCATGGTGGTGGGTGAACATCAGCGACCCGGCGACCTGGATGTCAACGTGGCTAAGAAAAAGCACCTGGATAACATGCGCAACTCAATCCGCACGATTGAGGTGCGCCTGGCCTCGCCGCGCGTGATGAGTCTGGATGAAAGCATCGAGTATTTGGCCGACGATGAGTTGCTAGAGGTTACGCCGAATCATTTACGCATTCGCAAGCGCATTTTGGATAAGGCGCAGCGTGAAAAAGAGCAGAAGCGCATCAAGACATTACTGGCGGAAACGGCCTGACGGTTGAAACCCGGCTTAGCTTGTTGGCGGCTCCACCTCCGGCAGCGCCTTCGCCGTGCGCCGGTAGGCCGCCAGAATGCGCGACATGTCTGACTCCAAATTGCCGGTTGGGTAAATAACCGGCGCGAACTCTACCAGACGTTGGTCGTTGTAGACGACGCCCGGCAGAATCGGCACTTCGGCGCCGGCGGCGATGTGATAAAAGCCGGTCTTCCAGCGGCTCACCTGCTGGCGTGTGCCTTCCGGGGCCAGGACAAGCACCAGTTGGTCGCGCTGCTGGAATTCGGCAATGGTGGCCGCTACAACGCCGTGCGTGGCGGTGCGATTGATGGGAATCCCCCCCAGCCATTTGAGCAAGCCGCCGAACGGGGGGCGGAATAGGGTGTGTTTCCCCATCCATTTGAAATCAATACCCAGCGCCAACCACAAAAGGGCCATCAGGAAGCCGTCCCAATTTGAGGTATGGGGCGCGCCGATAACGACAAGCTTGGCTACGTTGGGAATTACTCCCTGTACACGCCAGCCGAAGAGCCAGAGTAGAAAACGGCCGATCGCGCGCGTGAAGCGATTGCCCCAACGCGGTAATGCGTCGCCGATAGCTGGGATATGGACCATACATGTCTCTGCCAGAATATGCTAGGCAATGATTGTAACACATTCGGCCGAAAATCGGTGTGGCGATTCGGCCGATTTTGACAGTCGCCCGCCTGTGTTATAAAATAGGAATTCTTGCCCGTATGATGGACAGAATAGTGGCAACTCCGAAAATGCGCGTGAACGCTCCGACGATAAGATGGGATTGGAACCCGGTAATAAGTCGTTGGGGTGCTCTTCTGCGCCTGACCGGCGGCAACCACACCCTGAACATCCGGCTAACCGTGAAGAACCCTGAGGAGGGCCATTATGGCTGTGGAAGGAACTGAGATGGAGGCAACCCCCCCGCGGACCCTGGACTCTTTGCGTCTGAAGCAAAAAGTCACCGGCGTCGTCAAGCGGATTGAGCTGTATGGAGCCTTCATTGACATTGGTGTTGGCGTGGACGCAATCATACATATCTCGGCGCTAGGCAACCAGCGCGTGAACCGTGTCTCCGATGCCCTGCACATTGGCGATGAGGTCTCGGTCTGGATTGACAAAATAGACCCCGCGCTCAAGCAGATCATCGTCACGATGATCCAACCGCTGGCTCTCGATTGGGCCGATCTGGTTGAAGGCGCCGTCTACACCGGCGTCGTCACGCGCCTGGAAAACTATGGGGCGTTCGTGGATATCGGCGCCGAGAAAGAGGGCCTGGTTCATATCAGCGAAATCAGCCACGAATATGTGAAGCACCCCTCGCAATCCCTGAACATAGGAGATGAGGTTCAGGTAAAAGTCTTGAGCTTCAGCAAGCGCAAACGCCGCATCAATCTGAGCGTCAAAGCCTTGATCGAACAGCCCACGCAATCGGTGGCGCAGTACATTGAGACCTTGGACGAGCCGGATTTGGAAGAGGAAGAGGAAGACGTTCCCACGGCCATGGAGATGGCATTGCGCCAGGCCATGGGTTCCAGCCGACAGGCTGCCCGCGAGAGGGGACAAGAGCGTGAACGGCGCAAGCGGGAACGGACCCGTTTCGACGACATCATCAGCCGCACGTTGGAACTGTCCCGCGATCGCAAATAACCCGCGGTTGCCGGCTGTGGGGCCTGTCCGGCCGGATGTCGAGTCACGCCTGGCTGCCGGGCGGTTAGAAAACAGTGGGCGGCCAATCAATCATCAAGGCTGATAACGACTGACCCGGCAATGTTTCTGTAACTCCCTCAGGTACGATCACCAACGCATTGGCTTTGACCAATGAGGACTGAATATGAGAACCCTGGCCGCCCGTTGTGGTGGCCAGGTAATCGTTCCCTTCCCGCCAGACAATCGCCCGCAAATAGCTCTCCCGCCCGTCCGAATGCAAGGCTTCTTGCAGTTTAACGCGGAGTTGGGGGCGCTCCAGGGTGGATTCGCCCATCATTTTTAGGATGGCCGGGCGCACAAAGCGCTCAAACGAGACGAGGGCTGAGACCGGGTTGCCGGGCAAGCCCAGATAGGGCACACCGGCGTAGCGTCCGAAGGCCAGGGGTTTGCCGGGGCGCATACGCACGCGCCAGAATTCCATTTGCCCTTCTGCTTCCAATACCGCTTTAACCACATCGTAGGCGCCAACAGAGACGCCGGCCGAACTGACGAAAAGGTCTACGCCTGCCGCCAGACCAGTCTCCAGGCGGGCGCGCACGGCGGCTTCGGTGTCACCGGCAATGCCCAGCGGGACGGGAGTCGCGCCGCAGGCGGACACCTGGGCGGCCAGGGCATAGCTGTTGCTGTTGCGAATTTTGCCGGGCTGCAACGGTTGGTCTACTTCCAGAAGCTCGTCGCCGGTGGAGAGAATGGCGACGCGCGCAGGGCGGATGACGTGAACTTGCCCGATGCCGAGGGAAGCCAGGACGCCGATCTCCTGTGGGCGCAGGCGTCGGCCGGGCTGCAAAATAAGCTCTCCGGCCTGAATGTCATCGCCGATGTGTCGGATGTAATCGCCGGCGGCGACGGCGCGTTTGATCTGAATGACGGCGGGCAGCGGGCGGTCACGGTCTCGCCAGGTCTCGTCGGTGTCTTCGACGGGCACGATGGCGTCGGCGCCGGGGGGGAGCGGGGCTCCGGTCATGATCCGGGCGGCGTTGCCTGGGGTGAGGCTGAAATCAGGCCAGACTCCGGCCGGGATATCACCCACAACGCGGAGTGAGATGGGTTGGGCGGGGGTAGCGGCGGCGATATCGGCCGAAATGACCGCATAGCCATCCATGGCCGAATTGGCAAACGGCGGCAAGCTTTCCTGCGCTATCACCGGCTCGGCCAAAATTCGCCCCAAGCTTGCCAACAGCGGGAGCTTGATTGGCTCCAACACATGGACAAGCCCCAAGATTTTGGCTAGAGCTTCCGTCACTGTCAACATTTCTACGCTGGTCATCTCAACTCTCAACGCTCCCACGTAATTGCCTGGTTTCTTAGCCTTCTGGTTGGGCGGGCGAGCCGTCCAGCCCCAACTCGGCCGCAAGCGTTTGCATAGCGGTCAGGACATTGGCGACATGTGTCCACAAGTCAAGTTGGCCGGCAAAGGCGATGCGGCTGAAATCTTCGGTGGCTTTGACTACCGAATCGCGGTCAACCCCGGCGGCGAATTGGCGATTTTTCCACTTCTTTTGCACGGAGGGTAGGGCGACTTCCAAGAGATTGCGATTCGGCCGAACCAAGGCCGTGGCTAGAATCAAGCCCGTGATCTCATCACAAGCCAGCAAGGCAAAATCTACCGCCTTTGTCGGCGACACACCTGTGCCCTCGGCGTAGTGCGAAAGGATAACGCGAATGATCTCCTCATCCCACCCCCGCGCGCGCAAGATAGGCGCGCCCTGCATGGGATGTTCATTCAAATTAGGGTGAATCTCCCAATCAAAATCGTGGAGCAGCCCCGCCGCCTCCCAAAAATCCACGTCGTAGCCGAGTTCGCCTGCATACCAGCGCATGGCCGCGCCTACCGACAAAATATGTCGCCGCAGGCCCTTGTCCTGTACAAATTCACATACCAATTCCCAGGCTCGTTCGCGTAGCAGCATTATTCGTCCGCCAGGGGCCTAAAGCGCATCATCCAAATCACTCTCCGCTTCGTCGTCGGCCTCGTCTGCCGGCGTGTGGTCGGTGGCTGCGCCGCGTCGCGCGCCACAATCGCAGGCCCCGCCATCCCGTTTGGCGCAGCCGGCCGCAGCTTTATTTTGTAACGCTTGCAATTCGTCGAGCGGCTCCAGGTCTTTTTGAAATACCTCATGATATTCGCCGTTGACCTCAACGATAACTGACTCGCGCAAGACGCGCACATCTTTCACCACGCCTTCGCCATGGGGTGTGCCGATACGCTTGTTGACTTTGGGCAGCGTTTTCCTGGCCTCAACATATTGCTCATACTCGTACACCAGGCAGCAGCGCAAGCGCCCGCACATACCGGTGATCTCGTTGGGGCTGAGGGAAATGCCTTGCGCCTTCGCCATGCGAATAGAAACGGGGCTGAATTCGGTCAGGAAAGTGGAGCAGCAGCGTGGGCCGCCGCATGCGCCGTAACCGCCTAGGATACGAGCCTGATCGCGTGGGCCGACGAGTTGTAATTCGACGCGCGTTTTCAACGCCCGGCTAAGGGTGGCCCCAAGTTGCGCCAGATTGAGCTTCTTATTTTCGGTCGTGTAGGCAATCGTGAGCCAGGCCCCGTCGAAGCTATATTCGGCTTTGATGAACTTGGCATCGCGGACGCCTTGCTGGGCGGCTTTTTCGCGACAGATAATGAGGGCTTCGAGTTCTTTGCCCTGCCAGATTTGTTGCATGACAAGGTCACGTGGGGAGGCTAGAGATAGAATCGGCCGAATCCCTGTGCGTTTAGCCGCCTCATCCGGTTGCACAAACTGGATCACCTGGCCTAGTTGGCGCCCGCGTTTGGTCTCGACAATCACATAATCTTGAATCGCGACCTCACCCTGATGCCTTTCCAGTTTGAAATGGTACAGCTTGCCTAGCTTATGGAAACGCACGCCCACATACTCTCCGGTGGTCGTGTCAGAAACAATGGGATCACTCATCAGACATAGACTCCAGGCGGCCGGCGCAGCCGTTTTTGCCGATGACGACCGGGCCGGACCATTAACCGATTAAATCAATCGGGATGAAATTACTTTGGTTGCGCAAGGTTAAGACACTGATCCGCGCCGCCACCTTAGAGGCCAACGTGCGGAAAGCTGCTGCCGTCTCGGAGTCAGGATACGCCGTGACCATCGGTTGGCCGGCATCGCCGCCTATGCGGATGCGGGCGTCCAGCGGAATAGTGCCCAGAAATTCCAGCTTATACTCTGTAGCCAGTCGAATAGCCGCGCCGGTTCCAAAAAAGTCGCCGCTCATATTCTCGACCACGCCAATAATGGGTACTTTCAGTTGCTCAAACATCTTGACAGCGCGTAAGGCATCGGCCGCCGCCACTTGCATCGGTTGGGTCACGATCAGCGCGCCGCTAATCGGTATGGCCTGGGACAAAGACAGTTGCGCGTCGCCGGTGCCGGGCGGCAAATCAACCACCAGATAATCCAGTTCGCCCCAATTTACATCGGTCAAGAACTGGCGGATGGCACTATGGAGCATAGGGCCGCGCCAGACCAGGGCTTGATCCGGCTTGAGCAGGAAGGCGGTGGAGATGAACTTGATGCCATAGTTTTCCGCCGGGGTCATCTTGTGCGCCTGGGGCGGTGGCATCTTGTCTTTGCCCATCATCATGGGAATGTTGGGGCCGAGGATGTCGGCGTCCAACAGGCCCACGCGCGCGCCGCTTTGGGCCAACGAGATGGCCAGGTTGACGGAGACAGTGGACTTTCCCACGCCGCCTTTGCCGCTGGCGACAGCGATCGTGTTGCGGAAGTTTTGGCCGACGTTGCCCAGGATGCGCTGGTCAGTCGGCACATTGGCGTCGAATTTAATGGCTATCGTCCCGATGCCGGGAATCTGGTTGAGCGCTGCGCGACAGTCGCTCTCCATCTTGCCCTTGAGGGGGCAGGCAGGGGTGGTGAGCATGAGGGTGAAACTTATGTCCTGGCCGTTTTGGATGCGCAGGTCGCGCACCATGTTGAGCGAGATGAGGTCGCGGTGGAGTTCCGGCTCGATCACTTGGGCCAGCGCGACCCGGACGGCATCTTCGGTGATAGGGGTTAGGGTGGGTTTTCGGCCGAACATCGTTCTTCTCACTTGCCTGATCGGCCTCTCGGCCGCCGGCTTGGTATGCGCAAAGGCGACCCGCAGGGTCGCCCTTACCCGACTTGTCTCCAGGCGTGGCCGTCGGCCATGCCTAATGTCCTAGGCAGTGCGGTCTGCCTTTTTCTTGGCTTTGGCCGCCTCTTCTGCCTGACGAACGCGTTCTTCCTCGCCGGCTTTCATCGGGGCGATCTGCCGCCAATAGCTGATCGGTTTGCTCAAGCGCGCTTTGTCATGAATGTGGGCGGTGGTGCGGTCAAAGCTGGCTAGCTCATAGTCGTGATCCATCTTAATCGCATCAAACGGACAGAACTCAGCGCAATAGCCGCAATTCATACAGATATCAATGTCAATATAGAACTCCTCAGGCTCAGGATTCGGCCGACCGTTCGGTAGCGTGCCGCGCTTTATCCAAATGCACTGCGGAGGGCAAACCTTGGCGCAAATCCCACACGATGTACACCAATCCTTGCCGTAAAGTTGTCCGGGAGCGGGGTCGTCCGTCACCAAAAACGGGACAAACCGAAAACGCTCCGGCACAGATAGTCGTTCCTCTGGGTAATTCACGGTAATCACGCCACGCCCTTTCAGACTCTGGCGCACCTTTAGCGCTTCGTCATTATAATAACGCCCGCCCCGCGATACCCACCTAATGTCGTCCACATAGGTTGCCACAAAGTGTTTGAGCGTCACCGCCAAACCTCTCAGAATGCCAACGCCATACATACGCGCTCCTTTACTTCCGTCAGTCGAGGTCTGCCCAAGGGCCGGCTAACGGTCAACCTCACCCAAAACAATATCAATGCTGCCCAGGATAGCCACGACGTCGGCCACCTTATGCCCCACACTCATTTTCTCTAACGCCGTCAGATTGATGAAGCTGGGGGCGCGGATATGATACCGCTCTGGATTGGCCCCTTTGGGCTTGGCAGTCACGTAGTAACCTAACTCGCCTTTGGGATTTTCTACACGCCCATAAGCATCGCCGCCCTTGGGCACGCGGATCGAGTATTGCGGCTTGCCTGTCTGAATCGGCGCACCTTGCGTTTCGGCTAGATGCGGCAACACCTGTTTGATAATACGAATGCTCTGACGGATTTCCTCAATGCGCACTAGATAGCGATCATAGATATCGCCGTTGTACGTGACGGCAATGTCAAAGTCCAGGTGGTCATAGTAGGAATAAGGGTCGGCCCGGCGCACATCATACGCCACCCCACTGGCGCGCAAAACAGGCCCGGCGGTGCTGAAGGCAATGGCGTCCTGGCGAGACAGATAGCCCACCCCTTCCCCGCGCACGCGCACAATCTCGTTATCGGTGATGAGCGTTTCAAACTCATCAATGGCGCGTGGCAAACGTTCGTAGATCAACTCCTCCAGGAAGGCTGGGGTGGCCTGGCCGCGCACCTCGGCCGGCAAGTCATAAGCCAGACCGCCAAAGCGCATATAGTTGCACATCATACGCGAACCGGCTGTGGCCTCGAATAGGTCCAGAATCAATTCCCGCTCAATATAAAGATAGAGCATGGGCGTTTGGAACGCTCCCATGTCGTTAATCAGAAAGCCCAACGCCCAGCAGTGATTGACGATACGCGTTAGCTCCACCATCAAGATGCGAATCCACTCGGCGCGTTCCGGCGCGTCGAGGCCGAGGAGCTTCTCTACCGCCAACACGTAGCCGTGATTGTTGGACATGGAAGAGAGGTAGTCCAGGCGGTCGGTGTATGGGATGTTGCCCAACCAGGCGTTGCGTTCGCCGATTTTCTCGTGGTTGCGGTGGAGGTAGCCCATCACCGGCTTGAGCGCCACAATGGTTTCGCCGTCTAGGGTGACGACCAAACGAAAGACGCCATGTGTGGAGGGGTGTTGCGGCCCCATGTTGATGGTAACCTGATCAGTTTTTAGTTCAGGCGTTGGCGCCGCTGCATGGTTGACCAGCCCATACATGTTTGTCTCTACGTCGTACTCGGCGCCGCTGGGAACCCAACCGGCCGGGTATTGCACATTCTTGCCATAGCGATT
>JAYRVN010000018.1:0-5208 GCA_041918535.1 Chloroflexota bacterium | reverse complement strand
GGTCGAGCACCGCGATGCGCTGCCTATCCCAATTTCGCACATACACCGCATTGGCAGGCATTAATCCAGGCTCCAGTACGGCGCATGAAAGCGCAGCCGCGCCGCCGCTGCCGCGTTGTCAATGAACACGCCGACATAATTATTGCCCGGCGCCAAGTGCCAGCCGCTCAAATTGCTGCCCTGGGCGATGGTGTGGAACAGGTTGCCGCGCCAAGACGACACGAAAGATTTGCCACGGTATGGGCTGTGCTGAGCCACATCCAGAAACGTCGGCCGCAAATCCAGCGTGGCCGTCTCGCCGGTGGATAGTGTCAGATTGTTGAAAAATATCGCTTCGCCGGTGGTGTAATTGAACAAGGCATATAACACACCTGGTCCATCGAACTCTACCACCGGGAACGCATCTTGATTCCCCGAGTTGTTAACGGTGGTAACGCCGGCCGCTGTCATGTCGCCGACATTGTTGTAACTAATCGCCACCTCGCCCCGTAACACGGCCAACGTGATCACGGCCGTAGAGCCGGGCACATTAATCGCCGCCGGCACATAGGTAGAGCCGTTCCAAACCACCACTCCATCCCGCGTCATGTCGCTAATCAGCGTGAACGACCCGCCCAGCCAGACATAGCCCGACCCATCGAAACCGATGGATGAGACATAGCCGTTGTCAATCCCATCAGCCAGGGACGAATATTGCACGCCGTTCCACATCGCCACGCGATTACAGGTAACGCCGCCAATATCCTGGAATGAGCCGCCGACAAATACCGCCCCGTTTGGATGCACCGCTATCGCTTGCACGGCGGCGTCCGCGCCACCCCCCAAAGCCGTCCACGTCGCGCCATCGTAGGCAACGATGTAATCGGTAAACGTGCCTCCGGCATAAATGGTGTTGTCTAGCCCAACCGCCAGGCAGTAAACCAGGTTGTCCAGCCCACTCCCCATGGCCGCCCAGGTCGCCCCATCCCATAAGGCCACATAGTCGGCGGCGGCCACTCCAGCCAGGTCGGTGAAGTTCCCGCCTATGATTAGATTGCCGTCATGGTCAAAGACTGCCCGACGGACGAGAGTCATGGCTGCCCCACCGCTGTTGGGATTGCCCACGGCCGCCCACGCGACGCCGTCCCAGGTGGCGATGTAATCGGCGTTGGCTACCCCGCCGGCATTGGTAAATGCCCCGACTGCGTACAGCAGGCCGGCAGCGTCCCAAACCACATCGTAGACCCCCCCATTTAGTACCGTGCCTACCCGATCAACCGTACCGGCGGCCGGATCATACGCCACCAGATACTGCAAATTGGCGTTGTTGAACAAGCCGCCAATATACAATTTGCCGTCCGGCCCCCACTTCAACAACTGCACGGAAGCATTCGGGGTAAACCCGGGCACGCCGGCCCAAGTCCCATCGGCATCACGATAGATCAGGTAATCTGCCCCGACGACCGATGTGCGCGCCGTCAGCACCGCGCCCGTCTCCGGTACGGCATAAAAATTAGGGTCTGTGGCCACGAATCCGACAGCTACATTAGGCTCCGTCTGCGGGCCCGTCACCTGCCCCAGCCCCAGCCCCTCCACATAGTAAGCCCGCGTTTCCTTCTCAACGGCCGCGCCGCTATAACGCAAGACGCACGGCTGTTGTTTCGGCCGACCGTTGGGGGCCAGCGCGCCGATCAACGCCGCGCGCAGGGCGTGAAAATTGGCCTGGCTATCGCTAAATAGTGTGTCAGCTACCAGATAGAAAGCCCGCTCCCCGGTGTGTGTGTTCAAATACGTGCTGCCGGCCTGCAACGCCATAGGTTGCCGATTAACCGTCACCGGGGCCATGCCTGCGCCCAAATATTGCGTCAGGTAGAGGCTGTAGTCGCTCAATGCGGTCGGCAAGCCGCCCAGCCTGGAAACTGCCGGGCGCACACTTTGACTGGCATGCGGCGCGCCCAGCCAATAGCACCCGTCCTGGTCGCCGTCACAATACGTCGTTGCCGCCGCCGCCGCCTCGCACTGCCACCCGTCTACATAAAACGGCGTCACGCTGCTATCCACCGTCACATACAGCCGGCGCGTCGCCGCGGCCACGCTGGCATACGTCACGCTCAAGCGCACCCATGCCCCGCTACCGGTTCCCACGTATGTTGTGGTCGCCAAAGCAGCGCCGGTGGCATTGCTAGCAAAGTAAATCTTGTACGTTTTTGCCGCCGTGTCTTTCAAATACAGACTAAATGTATAAGTCACGCTGTTTTCCAACACGACGGTTGTATAGACGCCATCCCCTACGGCGTTGTTGGGCGCGACAGCCAGGCTATACACCCCAAAATAGGCGGCTACGCTAGACCGCGCCGCGCTGACCCCCGCGCCGACATCGGTATAGCCCGTATCCCCCTTCTCTATGGACGGGTTGCTGACCAGGTTGACGGTAGCTTGGGGAACGATCAGCTTCCAATTACCCATCAGGACACCAATGAGCGCATGAGTTGCAAGGCCGGGGTGGTTTGCCTACCGCCGGCGCCGTTGAAATTCATCGTCACCTGGCGGGCCTGCTGACGCCCCAGGGTGTGCGACAAAACGCTGATGGCCGTGGCAAGTTGGTCATGCCCGACAACCAATCCGGACGCCTGCGGAACCACGAGCTCCGGATAGCCGCGCTCCCACCACGCGCCGCCCTTGTTGGGGTCATCCCCAACCAACATCGGCCGCCCGGCGTCAAACCACCCGCCGGATGCATACTCTTGATATTGTGACCGGCCCGTCCCGCTCTCAGGGCCTGCATTCGTTGGGCCAGGCCCCACACCCTCTTGAACATAGTGCACCCGCACCTCCCAACCCTGGCCGACGATGGCTTGCAGCGAGGAGTGGAGTTGATCGGCGCTAATCTTGGCCGCGTCCATCGCGCCGGCGGCCGTCGCCGTTGAACCGGCAGCGTCTCCCATTTTGATCGCCAGGTCGCCGGCGCGGGTGGTTACCCCGTCCATGACCTCAACTGTTTCGCCGGTCTTTTTGTTATACGCTGTCGTTGTCGCGTCCGCCGTATTGAAGGCAAAGTCCAGGCCATTGATATTGGCTATAGCTGTCTGGAGCCCGGCCTGCGTTTCGGCGAGTGTCGCGTCGCCGGCGGCGTATGCGCCGGCCAGCCGCTCCACCTCGATTTTCAGCAGCGCCGTCTTCAGCATGGCTTCGGCTTCATCCTCGCTTAGAATGCCCAGCGCCACGCCGAGGATTGCCGCTGCATCGGCCGAAGCCCCTTGCGCCACGGCCGAATTGAACATGAGTTCATTTAACTCGGCCGTCTTCGGCACGGCCACCGAGACCACCGTATGGTAATAGCCCCAGGAGAGCGCGGCTGCGCCGGCGGCCGTCACCGATTCCTCAAACGACTGCCGCGCCTCCGCCACTTTTTGAGCCGCCTCAGCCTCTGCATCGGCCAATTCCTTCGCCGCTTCCGCTGCTTCGTTCGCCGTGTCGGCGTGACGTTTCCCCCAGTAGACGGCGGCCTTAGTCGTGAATGTCAGCTCCCGCTCACTTTGGGCCAGGTCTTGCAAGGTGGGGTCGGCCGATGCCGCCGCCTCTTCCAGCCCGCCGGTTGCCTCGGCCTGCTCATCAATGGCTGTAGATGTCGTCGCATACTCATAATGCAGCCGTTGGATATTGCTGGAAGAGACGCGGCTGGCCGCCGCCTGTTTCTGAGCCATCTCAAAGAGCTCGTCTCCGGCCAGGTTGGCTCCGCTGGCCACCAGCCGCAGCGCTATGGCCAACATGTCATTGCGCAGCCGTACCGATTCGGTGTTTTGCTCCACGTCCTCATAAGCCAGCGATAGGGCCTCGGTAAAGGTCAACACGTCTTCTTGTGTAGCTCCAGCCGCTTCCATGGCGGCCATCACCTCGTTGAAGGCCGGCCCGGTCTTCTCCACCTCCCCCCGCAATTCCTGCCAGGCCTGCACCGTCTTCTTATTTTCTTCGGCCCAGGCAATCAGGTCCTCACCCCTGTGAACAATCTCCTCAATAAACCCAACAATGTCCTGGACTGCCGGGATTATCTTCTCAAATGCCGCCACCAGAAGCGGCACAGCATCCGTAGCTAAATCGCCAATCTGGTGCAGCAGGGGTGTCACAACCGGGAGCAACTCACTACCCAACGCCACCTTAGTATCCAGGACAATGGCCTCCAGGCGGCGCATCTGATTGGCCCATGACTCAGACGTACGCGCGGCGTCGCCCTGAGCGTCTGACGTGGACTTCATGATCAGACTCAGGACGGCCGAGGCTTTGGCTTGCGCATCTATCGCCCCCACGCCGCTATACAAACCCAGCGTGAACGCCTCCTGCTTAATAAGCGTCTCGTTGAGGATGACGCCGTACTTACGCATCGGCTCGGTTTCGCCAACCAAGGCGGAGGTGATGTTCTGGATAACTCCCGCTGTCGGCAGGTTGTTGAAACTTCCCAGGTCGGTGGCCAGTTCAACCACCTGCACCGACAAATCCGCCGCCTTATCGCGAGCGAACCCCATCGGCACGAAGGTGTCTTGCAGGCCGGCGGCAAAACCTTGAAGTTCGAAATTGGATCGGCCGACCTCTGCTCCGAATTCCGCCAGTTCTGCCCGCACCCGCGGCCCTTGGTCAAGGAAGACGGTGTCGAACTTGGCCCCCATCTCCTCGGCGTCAGACGCCGTCCGGATCAGGTCTGCGCCAACCTGCACAACCGCCTTGCTGATTTTGTAGGCGGCCGCCAGGGAGACCGTGCCGGCCAACGCTGCTCCAGCCGCCACCTTCCCCCAGGCTATTCCTCCGCTGGTAGCGCCGGATTCGGCCGATTTTGCCGCCTTGGCCACATCCGAAAATCCGGCGGCGGCCTTCGCCACGCCGGAGCCATCATAGATGGTGCGGATTATGGATTCAACGACATTACCCATTGCAATAACCTGTGGTCATCGGCGGTGCGTTCTTTGAGGCCACGCAAATACACTCTGATAATCCTGGCCGCCAATTCAACGGCGGCCTCCAACTCATCCTGTAAGTCGTCACCCTCAAAATAAGCCTGGGTGGCGAACATCGGCCGAATCCAGCGGCCGGTTTCATCCAAACATATTCCAGCTATCTCAACAGCCCACGGGCACGGCACGCCCTGGGGCTCATATTGATGTCTATCCGTGATGTAGCGAAACGCCGCTACAGCAACGTCTTGAGGTTGGCGAGCGGCTCTAAAAAACGCTCCACTTC
>JAYRVN010000017.1:0-13245 GCA_041918535.1 Chloroflexota bacterium | reverse complement strand
TGGCCGGGTGACCTATGATCGATCAACTCCGAGAATACCCTGTCGTCATTGACATCCCGGTGGCCTGGGGCGAGATGGACGCCTTCCAGCATGTCAACAACGTCGCCTACTTTCGCTATCTGGAGAGTGCGCGTATCGCCTACTTTGACCGGCTGAATCTCATGACGGCGCTGGAGCCGGCCGGCGTCGGGCCGATTCTGGCTTCGGCCAGTTGCCGCTTTCGCGCGCCGTTGACCTTTCCCGACACGGTAACAGTGGGGGTGCGCGTGACGCTGATCGGCCCGGATCGTTTTGCCATGCAGATGGCGGTGTATAGTCGGCGGCAGCAGATCGTGGCGGCAACGGGGGAGGCGATGATTGTGATGTATGATTATGGGGCGGGCAAGAAGGCGGCCGTTTCGGCCGAATTGCGTCAGGCCATCCTCAACCTCGAACCTGTTCCCCCCCAGTTGTTCGAGCCATGACCGCGCCCAGCCTTTCGCGCTTGCAACGGTTGCTGACGGTAGATAACCAGGCGCCGCCTGCCTACTTGAGCAAGCTTGAAGAGGGCGAGCAGGCTGACCTGGCCGTCCGTATCGAACGCCGTTTAAACGAGGAAAGCGACGGCCTCTTCGCCACCGTCGGCTTCGTTGCCAACCTGCTGCCCACCAGCCTCAAAGTCAAAATCGCCGAAACCATGCTTGGCCCGCGCGCCACAGCCCGCATGACCGCCTTTGTGCCCGACAAACACGCCATCGCCGTCGCACAGGGCCTCAAAACCGGCTTTCTGGCCGAAGTGGCCCACCACCTCCAGCCCGCTCAGGTGGTAACTATCCTCGAAGGCTCGCCCGACAGCCTGCTGCTCAATGTGGGCCGCACCTTGCTGCGCCAGGGACAATACGAGTTGCTGGCCGCTTTTGCCGACCATCTCTCGCCGCCTAAGCTCAAAGTGTTGGCCGAGCAAATGGGCGCGCCCCAGGACGTCGTGCATATTGCCCAATTCATGCGCGATCGTCCGCGCCTGATCCGCGCCGCTGTTCAATTCTCCGACCCCTATCTGTTGCGTCTGATGCAAGGCATTTCCCATCACAACGCCTATGACATTGCCGCTCTGGTGGGTCAGGCCATGCAGGCGCCGCGTCAGGTGAGCATTCTGCGCCAGTTGCCCCCGGCCGAAGCGGCGCGCCTGGCGGCGCATTATCACCCGGAGATCATGGCGCAATTGGTAGCGCATATTGACGTAGAACTAGCCGTCAATATCGCACTTTTGCTGGATGGCTTGGTGTTGGGCCAGTTGTTCAACGCATTGCCGGCCGCGCAAATCAATCGGCTTCTCCCTTATTTGGGGCACCAGAAAACCAGCGCCGGCCTGGCGCACGTCAATTTGAAGCATGTTGAAGCGTTATGGCCCGCTCTTTCGCCTACCGTGCAGGCGATATTGCGCCGGATGGGTCAGGATTATCCGCCTCTGGCCCAGGTCTTGCCGTAACCGCACCGGATCGTCTATGTTCAAGCAAATCAGACAAGCGCTAGGCTCAAAGGGAACAGCGGCTCAGGGTGGGGAACAGGGAGAAGAATTATCGGCCGAAATTCACACCCTCCACCAAATCAGTCTACGCCTGCATACCATCCAACCCCAACACAACCTGGCTCAGGCCATCATTGACATCCTCGAAAACGTGATGGGCTACGAACACGGCGCCGTGCTGGTAATCAGTGATGACGGCAAGCAATTATTGCCCTATGCTCTCAGCCGCCAGGGACGCGACGAGGCCTTCCTCGAAGCCGACAAAGCCATGATCACCTCCCATCAGATCGTCGTCGGGCAGGGCATTACCGGTTGGGTGGCAGCTCACGGCGTTACCGTACGCACCGGCGATGTCGCTCAGGACTCCCGCTATTACGGCGTGCGCAACGCTATCCGCTCCGAACTGTGCGCGCCCCTGGTTGACAATGGGCGCGTTATCGGCGTACTCAACGTTGAAACCGCCCGTCCCGACGCCTATTCCGTGGCCGACCAACGCCTGCTGGAAATCGTTGCGGCGGAAGTCGCTCTCGCTATTCAAAACCAGCGCTATCGCGCCACCCTGGACGAATACACCGCGACATTGGAGCAGAAAGTGACAGCCCGCACGGCCGAACTGTCAGCCGCCAACCGGCAATTGCAGGCCGAGATTGACGAGCGCACCCGGGCGCAGCAAGAGCGCGACCGATTAATCGAAGAATTGCAAGTCGCCCTGGCCGATGTTAAGACATTGCGCGGCTTACTGCCCATTTGCGCCTCCTGCAAGAAGATACGCGACGATGGCGGCTATTGGCAACAAATCGAGGTGTATGTGCGCGACCACACCCATGCGGAATTTAGCCATAGCATCTGCCCCAGTTGTTTCGAAAAGCTCTATCCCGGCCTCACCTATCGCGGCCCCTCTGCGCCGCGCCAAGATATTTGAAAGAAACCCACCTGCGTGTATCATTACCCTATGCACTTCCCGCACTCATGCGCTTTTCTAAGGAGTTTCCCCCATGAATACAGACGCCTTCCGTGACAAAGTTGCCGTCATCGGCATGGGTTGCACCCAATTTGGCGCCCTGCAAGACAAAAGCTTCGCCCAACAAGGTCTAGAAGCCGTCAATGCCGCCCTGGCCGACGCCGGCATTGAAAAAGAGCGCATCGAAGCCGCCTGGCTCGGCACTTTCGACCCCAATATCGGCGGCAGCTTCCCCGGTTACGCCGGCGACTTCGTCGCCGACATCCTGGGCATGCCCGGCCTGCCCGTCAGCCGCGTCAGCAACTACTGCGCCACCGGCATGGACGCCATCCGTAACGCCGCCATGTCTGTTGCCGCCGGTGTGTATGATATTGTTCTGGTGCTCGGCAACGAGAAAATGCGCGACGTCGGCTCCCGCGACAGCCTCATCAAGCAAGTCATCACCAACGGTCACCCGTTCGTGCAAAAGGGGCTAACCGCCCCCGGTATGTTTGGTCTGATGGCTCGGCGTCATTTCCAGGAATTCGGCACCACTCGCGAAGACATGGCCCGCGTCGCCGTAAAAAACCATTATAACGGCGCGCGCCACCCCAAGGCTATGTTCCAAAATGAAATCACGCTCGACAAAGCCCTTAAAGCCCCGATGATCAGCGAGCCGCTTGGCCTATATGATTGCTGTCCCACCAGTGACGGGGCCGCCGCCGCCATTCTATGCCGCGCCGATCTGGCCCCCCAACTCACCGACAACTACATCCTCATCGAAGCCATCGGCATGGCCACCACCACCGTCCAACGCTACGGCCGGCGCAACGAATCGCTCATCGGCTTTGAGGTGACCCAACTGGCCGCTCAGCGCGCCTATACGGCCGCCGGCATCACACACCCCCTCGGCGCGATAGATGTGGCCGAAGTCCACGATTGCTTCACTATCACCGAAATCTTGAACTATGAGGATTTAGGCTTTGTCGAGAAGGGGCAAGGGGCGCAATTCATCCGCGATGGACGCTCCTCATTGGAAGGCGACCTACCCGTGAATCCTAGCGGCGGCCTCAAATGCTTCGGCCATCCCATCGGCGCCAGCGGCGTGCGTATGACCTATATCATCTATGAGCAGCTATTGGGGCGCGCCGGCTTGACTCAAACCCCGGTGGAGAAAAACCAACGCGGCCTAACGCACAATCTGGGCGGGCCGGGTTCGGTCTGTGTCGTTGGGCTCTACCACCGCCCCTAACCCGCTGCGCTTCGTAAGCAACAGGAACGAATGCGGCCGACCCAACAAGCTGGGCCGGCCGCATAATTTTACGCACAGCGCATACCCCCCGGCGGGTCTATTGCCTCCGAGAGGTTTGCCTAACGCGTTTCTATTGAACGCTTTCCAGCGCCGGGTTCAACTGAATATTCACTTGTTCGTTGCCATCAACAACAAGAGTCTGTGAATACGTCGCGTAACCCGTGGCTGAGGCTGTCAATGTGTATGTGCCGTCAAAAGCGCGCATGCGATAGCGGCCGGTGAAACCGCCGGAGTACGCTTCCACCACACGCGCCCCATTGAGGAACAACTCAATGTGCGCGCCCACCGGGCGGCCGGTCACCTGGTTGGTAACCTTTCCATAGACCAGATGTTGCGCCGCCGGCGTCAGAGTGAAGTCCTGGATGGCGGTTTCGCCTATGACCACGACAATGCCGCTGGCTGTGTCCGGCAACCAACCATACTTACTGGCGGTAGCTGAGTACGTGCCCTCGGGCAGAGCCGTGAAGTAACGGCCACTGCTATCTGTCGTCGTTGTCCGATTATTGCCAAAATCCACGACAACGCCGGTGATAGGATTCCCTGTCACCTGGTCATAAATATGTCCCTCAACGTAGCCAACATCGCCAATGACCGACGTCACCGCCATGAGCGTGTCCAGCCGGCCCCAGCCGTAGATGTGGTTGGGAACCACATTGTAGGCGATGCCGCCGCAGGAATCGGGGTTGGGCGGGTCCGGCATGCCCCGATACGTCGTGTTGCGCAGCACGTCCTCCATGAAACTGACTTGCCCGTGGAGCGACGGATTGGCCGAGACCAGCAGGGCTACCGCCCCGACGACATGCGGGCCGGCCATAGACGTGCCGGACCAGGTCTCGCCTGAGTAGCCGCCGCCCGGCAGCGATGAGTTGATATTCTGGCCCGGCGCGACGATGTCGGGCTTGATGCTCGTGGGGTAGAGAATAGACGGGCCGCGGCTGGAGAAGGAGACCAGCGTTTCGGTGTGGTAGGCCGTGGCGCCGGTTGTGAAAACGTTGTTGTAGTCCGAAGGCGAACCTAACGTGGTGCAATTCGGCCCTTCATTACCGGCCGAAACTTCGACGACCACACCGGCGTTGCGCAAGTTCTGGATCGCCGTATAGAAAGCATTGTTGCCGCCGCCCCAATAGCGCCAGGAGTTGTTAACTACATCCGGGGCCAGCGCCGGATTCGGGTTTTGGTGGTTCAGGTTCCAGGGCGCCAGAGCAAACTCGAAGCAGGTGATGAACCAGGCCGTCTGCCCACTGCCGCCGGCATCCATGTTCTTGCAAGCAACCCATTTGGCACCCGGCGCCACGCCTATGTGTTTATCCTGCGCCGGATCGTAGCCGACAACAGTGCCGGTAGTGTGGGTGCCGTGACTATGATCGTCATAGGGCGCGTTGACGCCGCCATTGGTTGTCGCATCCCACCAATTATAGTTATGATCGGCTGCGGTCCCATTCCAACCGCGATAGGCGTTTTTAAGAGCCGGATGATCCCAGTCCACGCCGGTATCCAGGTCGCCAATGACTGCGCCCTGGCCGGTCACGCCATATTGACTCCAAACATCATCAGCGTTGATGAAGGTCAGGTTCCACTCAATGGTGGTAGGGGCAGCGGGTTGAACGGGCGCCGGTTCGATGATGGGATTGATCGCCTGAAAATGTTCATTGAGCACCAGTCGTTGCACTTCTGAGCGCGCCGCCACCGCTTGCAACACATCCTTACCGGCTTCAATGTAGATGGCGTTGACGATGTAATAGGGCGTGAAAGCGACACCCTGGCGCGTCAGATAAGCGCGCAGTCCGGATTGGGTGCGCTCAGCCGTGCTGCGCAGGGCATCATAGACAAACTGCCCTTTGGCAAGTTTGGTCGGCTGGCTGGCTGCCAGGGAAGTGTTGGCCTGTTCGCCCAGGATGGCGATAAAGCCCGCTTGGCCGTCCCGTTGGATGGTTTGCCAGAGATCGGGCGCGATCTTGGCCTGGGGATCAGAAGCGGCGGCTTGCCCGACTCGTCCCAATAAGGGGGTCAGGCCCAAGGCCAAAATGAACAGCAGGAGAAAAGCGACGAAAGGGCGAAAACGCGGAATCATGATCAGCTCCTTATGACAGTGTCTCGGTAGCTCTTATCCAAGCTACTGTTTGTTCGGCGGTCAATAACAAAATCCTCGCCCGCCGATTAGCGATCGGGGTAGCGTTTAGCTACCCTCCATAATCATACCAAAAGCTTGGCGTTTTGGCCTATGCTAAAGGCAAAGAGCGGCGGTTGGGAAACCGCTTGAGAACACCCGAACAAAACGGACGCCGATCATAGCAACCATTGGCAGGCGTGAAATTCGGGGAGGGAGTTGACAGAATAAATGTTTGGCGATATGGTTAGGTCATGAATGTTGTACTATTCCGCAGCCTCAAAAGGTTGGCGGCAACAAATTTATGAGCAAAGAAGCGTTGTTGGAACAGTATGTGGGCGCTGACGAGGTGGGCCGCCGGCTTAAGATTCACCCGGAGTCGGTGCGACGCTTGATCCGGCAGGGGAAGTTGCCGGCCATTAAGTTCGGCAACAAATGGCTGGTGGCGCGGGATGTGTTAGAGCAGTTCGGCAGCCACTATGATCCGCGACCCGGCAATAAGGCGACATTATTATAGGTGACAGGCAGTGAGTTGGTAAGAGATGCGGGCCGCTCAGCGGACAGACCGACCAACCGCTTGCCTAAGCGAGACCTGGTAGAGCTATGCAGAAAGGACCAGAAGGGCACAATACGGCCGTTATTCGAGTAGTGGGCGTAGGCGGCGGGGGCAGCAACGCCGTCAACCGCATGATCCGAGCCGGGGTCGGCGGGGTTGATTTCATCGCTATCAATACGGATGCGCAGGCATTATTGTCGTCGGCCGCCGCCACACGCGTACGCATCGGCGAGAAACTCACGCGGGGTCTTGGAGCAGGTGGCAATCCGGTGCAGGGATTGAAAGCGGCTGAAGAATCGGCCGAAGAGTTGCGTGAGGTTCTCAAAGGCTCAGACATGGTGTTTGTCACCGCCGGCATGGGCGGCGGCACTGGCACCGGCGCAGCTCCGGTGGTAGCGCGTGTGGCGCGCACATTGGGAGCGTTGACGATAGGGGTGGTGACCCGGCCCTTTATGTTTGAGGGTAGTCCGCGGCTGAAAAACGCGGAAGCGGGCATTGAGCGCCTGCGGGAAGAGGTGGATACCCTAATCATCATCCCCAACGACAAATTGCTGGAATTGGCCGACCGCCGCGTCTCGCTCAATGATTCGTTCGCGATGGCTGACGATGTTCTCCGCCAGGGCATCCAGGGCATCACGGAGTTGATCACCGTCCCCGGCCTGATCAATTTGGATTTTGCCGATGTGCGGGCCATTATGGCTGAAGGCGGGTCGGCGTTGATGGGTGTGGGCGTGGCCTCCGGCGACAACCGCGCCCAAGCGGCCGCGCAGAAAGCCATCAACTCGCGCCTGTTGGATGTGACGATTGACGGCGCGCGCGGCGTGTTGTTCAACGTGACCGGCGGGCCGGACCTCGGCTTGTTTGAAGTGAATGAAGCGGCCTCCTTGATCCGGGGCGCGATTCATCCAGACGCCAATCTCATTTTTGGCGCGGTCATTGACGAGACGATGCGCGAGAAGATTCGCGTGACGGTGATCGCGACCGGCTTTGACCAACAGCCGCGCCGGCAACCTTTAGCCCGGTCTGCCGGCGCGCCCAATATGACGCCGGGCGCGAACCCCGCCCAGGCGGACAAGTCGAGTTCTCCCACGAACGTAGACATCCCGGCGTTTTTGCGGCGCCGGTAATTTCCGCCTGTCTGAGCCTGAGAAACCCCTCCCTCGGATACCGGCGGAGGGGTTTTTATATGGAACACGGGGATGGCATTACCTGCGCGCTAGAGGAGAAGTGAATTGATATGACCCGGCAAGCAGCGGCGCGGCCTTCAGACGGGAATCGGCCGAATCCCGAAGTCCGGCGTCGTTCCGGTTGGCGTTGGTTGAGCGGTCTGGCTCTAGTCGCGTTCGCGCTGGGGTTGGGGATACTCCTCGGCTATGGCGTGGCCTATCGCAGCGACTACATTTTGGGCAACGTCTATCTGGCCGACATTCACCTGGGCAACCAGACGCGGGCAGAAGCGCGCCGTCTGTTGCAGCAACAATGGGCGCGCCAGGCCTTCTTCCTGACAGACGGCCAGCGGCGATGGCCGGTGACGGCCGCCGACCTGGGACTGCAAATTGACGGCGAGCAAGCTATCGCCCTGGCCTACGCTTATGGGCGCACGCTCGACGACCCGCTGGGCATCGTGCGCGCCCTGACGCAACGGCTGGAGATTACACCGCGCCGACAGTATGATCCCGCGCGGGCGGCGGCGACCTTAGCTGCCTTCGCCAACAAGGTGGCTTTGCCGGCGGTGGATGCGCATCTGGAGATTCGGGCGGGGCAGGCGCAAGCCATACCGGCGCAGCCCGGCCGCGCCCTGGACGTGACCGGCACGTTGGCCCAATGGGCAACCGCGCAGGCAACGATTCTATCCAGCCAGGAGGCGGCGCTGGTCATACGTCTGATTGCGCCAGCCGTGAGCGACGTCAGCGCGCAGGCGGCGGAAGCGAATCGGCTGTTGGCGCAACCGCCGACGCTACGGGGATACGATCCGGTGACGGATGAATGGGTGACCTTGCCGGTTTCGGCCGAAACCTGGGCCGCCTGGCTCTCCTTCCCCCCACAAGCCGGCGCTCTCACTTACAGTTTGGATCTCGCCGCCATCAGCGCCTTTCTAGAAAGCCACAGCGCCGGCCTGGGGTCTGACCGCGCCTTCGACCCGGCGGACGCCGAACAGGTGCGCACAGCGTTGATGCAAGGCGACGCCGCTCCCAGCCTGCGCATTTACCACTCCCCCACCCCCTACACCGTGCAAGCGGGCGAGACCTTTTCCAGCATCGGGGCCGACCACGGCATCCCCTATCCCTGGATTCAAGCCGCCAATCCCGGCGTAGACACCCTCTATGCGGGCCAGGTCATCACCATCCCTTCCCCGGACGACCTCATCCCGCTGCCGCCAGTGCCGAACAAGCGCCTCGTTGTCAGTCTCAGCCGGCAACACCTGTGGGCGTATGAGAACGGCGCGCTCAAATGGGATTGGGTGATCAGCACCGGCATCCCGGACAGCCCGACGGCCCCCGGCGTGTTTCAAATACAATCGCATGAGCTTGAAGCCTACGCCAACAGTTGGGATTTGTACATGCCTTACTTTATGGGCATCTATTCGCCGGCGCCGAACATTGATTTTATGAACGGCTTTCACGGCTTCCCCACGCGCGACGGTCGCAACTTATTGTGGACCAACAACCTGGGCACACCGGTCACTTATGGTTGTATCCTGGTGAGCAACGAAAACGTGCAGTCACTCTACGCCTGGGCCGAGACGGGCGTGGTCGTGGCGGTCACGCCCTGAGCCGGGGGAAAAGGATTTTGTGACGCTCTCCACCCCATCGGCCGCCGTGCGCCGACAACTGGCCCTGCTCACATTCGGCCGATTCGTCCTCACGACCGGGGCGCGTATGGTTTACCCTTTTCTGCCGGCGTTGGCGCGCGGCCTGCATGTCTCGCTGACGGATATGGCGAACTTGCTGGCGTTACGCGCCTTGATAGGGATTCCGGCGTCGGGACTGGGCACATTAAGCGAACGATTCGGCCGAAAACCCCTCATCCTGGCCGCCCTATTGCTCTTCGCCGCCGGCAATCTGCTGGTGCTTGTCTCCCCCACCTATTGGGCCTTAGGCGTCACCCTCTGCCTGGGATTACTGGCCAAGCTCACCTACGACCCCGTCATGCACGCCTATGTCAGCGACCGCGTGCCCTACACCTGGCGCGGACGCGCCCTGGCCCTCACCGAAACCTCCTGGGCGGGCGCGTTGCTGGTGGGCATCCCCCTCATCGGCTTCGCCATCAGTCGGTATGGCTGGACCGCGCCGTTTGGCGCGTTGGCCGCGCTCAGCGCTCTGGCGGCCGTCGGGATAGGCGCGTTGTTGCCCGGCGGACGAGGACAGCGCGCCCACGAATCCTCCTGGCGGCGCAATCTGACCCTGCTGCGACACTATCCCCAGGTGTGGGCCGCGGCCGGCTACGCCCTGGCGCTGATGATCAGCAGCGAAATGTTCTTTGTAGCGTACGGCGCTTGGTTAGAGAGCCGATTTCAACTCAGTCTGAGCAGCCTGGGCCTGGCCTCGGCTGTGATCGGCGGGGCCGAGTTGATCGGCGAAGTGGGGGCCGGTTGGGTGAGCGATGCCCTGGGCAAACGGCGCACCACCTTGTTGACCGCGCTCTCCGCCGCAGTGGGGTATGCCGCCATCCCGTATCTCGATCGCAGCGTCGGGGTAGCCCTGTTGGGGATGTTCTGCCTCTTCCTCAGCGCCGAGATGGCTTTCGTATCGCTCTTGCCCATCTTCACCGAATTGATCCCGCAGGCGCGCACGGTAGCGCTGGCGGCGCTGGCGTTGGCGCTAGGAGTGGGCCGCGCCACCGGCGCCTGGCTGGCGCCCATTCTGTTAGCCCGACAAGGTTTCAGCGGCAATGGCTGGGTGTCGGCCGGCGTGGTCGTGGCAGGCGCGCTGGTCTTATGGCGTTGGGTGCCGGAATTGGGCGGCGTTTCGGCCGAATCCCACCCCCCATCGCCCCATCAGCCCTGACGGCAACCCGTCCCGCCGGGTCAATCGGTATCCTTATCGCCGAAGAGGCTGCGCCATAGCTCAACATCTTCGGCCGAAATGCGCGGATCGCTGGAGCGCTTCGGCGGTTTAGCCGGCGCGCGTTGGCCTTTCGCGCCCGTCGGCCCGGCCGACGGCTTAGGCTTGATCTCCGGCTCCCCGCCAAACAACGCCAGCCACTCCGCCACCTCTTGCGGCGACAGGCTGAAATCGTGGGGATCGGGCGGCGCGGCGGGCGTAGCAGCCATCGCAGGCGTCGGCGGCGGCGGTTGGGGGCGTCGGTAAGGCTTAACCGACAACGCGCGCTCCCCGCCAAACAACGTCAGCCACTCATCTAGTTGCCCCGACGATAGTTCCGCCGGCTTCTCAGCGGCCGGAGTCTCCTCGGTCGCCTGAGTCCGGGCCGCCTGCCAATCGGCCGCCAGTTGTTGGGTGAACGCCTCCGAGAGTACATGGGCGACGCGGCGCTGCTGGGCGGCGCGAGCGATGGCGCGGTCGCTGCTGACCAGGGTGTATTCCTGTGGATTGCGTATCTGTTGCAAGAAAGCCGTGAGCCAGGAATCGGCCGAACGCCCCTCCGGCATGAACACCACCTTCAAACGTTCGCTCGACAGATTAAACCATTGCGGCCCCGGCAATCCCCGGTCGAACACCACAATCACCCGCCGATTCTTGCCCACCGCCGCCCAATTCAACAGCCGCAGCACCAACTGCGCCTCGTCGTCGGGATCATCCAGGCTGATATCCACCATCTTTCCAATCAAATTATGCCCGTCAATCAAAAAATTCATGTTCGCGCCCTTCACATATCCAACGGACTGCGCACCCCCATCGGCCCGCGCTGCAACACATGCGTGTAAATCTGCGTCGTCTTCACATCTTTATGCCCCAGCAGTTCTTGCACGGTGCGAATATCATACCCCGCCTCCAGCAAGTGCGTGGCGAAGCAGTGGCGCAGAGTCTGGGGGCCGACCGGTTTGACCAATCCGATCGCTCGAGCTGCCCCGCGAATGGCCTTCTGCAAACCGCTGGGGTCCAAATGGTGGCGGCGTATAGTGTCCGTGCCCGGCTCCGTCGAGAGATGGTGCGAGGGAAAGACGTACTGCCAGCCCCACTCCCGTTCGGCGTTGGGATATTGGCGGCTCAGGGCATAGGGCAACTGGACGGCCCCCAGACCCTGGGCCAAATCTTCCTCGTGTAGGCAACGGGCGTAGGCCAGCTGGGTGCGCAGGGCCGTATGCAGCGTGCCGGGTAAGAGGGTCACCCGGTCCTTTTCCCCTTTGCCATCGCGGACAAGAATCTGGTGCTGCTCGAAATCAATATCCTTGACCCGCAGGCTCAATCCCTCGGCCAGGCGCATGCCGCTGCCATACAGCAGACGAGCCAGGAGAGCCTGTGTGCCTGTCATGCGATTGAGCAACTGCGTCACCTCGACCTTGGAAAGCACCACAGGCAGATTTTTAGACGGTTTGGCGCGCAAGGCATCAATCGGCCCCAACTCCTGTTCCAGCACGTGTCGGTAGAGAAAGAGCAGAGCCGACAAGGCCTGATTCTGGGTGGAAGCCGCCACCTTTTCTTCCACGGCCAGGTGGGTAAGAAAGGCCTCGATTTCGGGCGCGCCCATTTCGGCGGGATGGCGGGTGTTGTGGAACGAGATGAAGCGTTTGATCCACTGGATGTACGTTTGTTCGGTGCGGTAAGAATAATGCTCGCGGCGGATAGCATCAGAGACCTGTTCAAGCAATTTTTTAGGGCGCCGGGCCATTGTTTTGCTCCTTGACACCAGGAAAATCGGGCTGTATACTGAACGTATGTGTGCGGTTAGCTGACAGAAGGGATTCGAACTTTCCACCTGTAGCCCCGTCGCATCGCCGGCAGCGGGCACTTATGCGAAGGCTAATCCGTCTATTATCACCTGCGAGCAGTATATACGTAAACGTTTCCGCAATCAAGTCCCATTTGGGGTAAATAGGCGGATTTATTTCGCATACCAATAGTTCGCCAGGATACTGTAATGTTCACCGATGCCGACATTGATAGCAGGCCACCGATTCCCGCAGACATTCGCCGCCGCGTCCTCGTCGAAGCCGGGCACAGGTGCGCGATCCCTACCTGCCGATACATCGAGGTCGATGTTCACCACATTGTCCCTTGGTCGCAATGTAAGGCGCACGAGTATGACAACCTCATCGCCTTGTGTCCGAACTGCCACCGGATGGCCGAGAGACGGGAGATTGATCGCAAGTCCCTTCGGCTCTACAAGGTCAATTTGCGGTTCACGCACGACAAATACTCCCAACTGGAAATGGATGTCCTGTTCGACTTGTTTGCTCGGCCACCCGGCGGAGAGCCGCTACAGTGGCCTGCGTTCATGCTGATCCTATTGAAGCGACTGGTCGATTCCGAGTTCATTACATTTCGAAGACCGTCAGCCATGTTGTCGATTGATGGCCTTCCGGCCACCCCAGGAACGCTCGCGATCACCGACCGCGGACGCTCGTTCATCAATGATCTTGGATTGCACGAACTGTAACCAGCTGGCGAACAAAACGATGCACGGGAGCGGCCGGCAACGCGGGTCTTGAAATCAATGTCGATCACGGCCGCCCCGTGATCGTTGACGTTAGGCGGTCCCGCCAAATCACACGCCTGTAAGCAGGTCTTTTCATGGATGAGTGGGGGCGCGCTGCTGCTTGCGTTGGCTTGTTGCCACAGCGGCATGACGCCGGCCATGGCTTGGAACTGGTTAAGGGCTAATTGGCCGCCGCGCCCAAGAGGACAGTTGCCGGCCTCCTGAC
>JAYRVN010000016.1:0-16396 GCA_041918535.1 Chloroflexota bacterium | reverse complement strand
TTGACGCGTTGGCGGCGCACGACCTCGTGTTCGTCTACTTCGCCGAATCGCGCCATCAAAAAGGGGATTGGTTCATCGCCAAACGGCGCGCGCCGCATATCGTTCTGGGCCATCAATTGACGCCGGCAGAGATGATCCCGTTGGATTATCACGCCGCCGCCCACAATTGGGCGCATCTGGCGCGAGAGCGCGGCATCCGCTTGTGCTATATCAACTTCTTCCGGGTATTGCACGCCACGGAGCCGTTGGAAGGGCTGCACTATTTGGCGCATGTGAAAGAAGCATTGGCGGAGAGCGGGTATAACGTTTCGGCCGAACCCTGGCCGCCAACCCCCATTCCCGCGCCCACCCCGCGCGACCTCTCGCTCACCGGTCTGGCCGTCGCCGCCGCCGGCGCTACGGCCGCTACCACCTTGCTCCGCTTGTCGGAGCCGGTCGCTGCCCCGTTGACGTTGGCGGCAATGGGTGGCGTCATGGCCTTGCCCTATCTTGAAGCGCGCTGGTTGCGGCGCGCGCCGTCGGCCACCCCTCATGCCCATAACCACGAGCACGAGCACGACCACGACCACGAGCACGACCACGACCACGAGCACGAACACGACCACGAGCACGAGCACGAGCATGATCATGCGCACGGGCACGACCATGAGCATGGCGATCTACGGACGCTCTACCCGCCTTCCTACACGCCCAAGTTGCTCGGTCTGGGCGCCGCCGCCCTAGCCCCACTAGCCGCCTGGCCGGCGACGCAGCGGGACGGCCCGGCCGGCTGGGCAACCGGTCTGGCGCTGGAGATAGCGGCCGGGTTGGCGTTGGCGGCCGTCACCTCCGGTCAGGATTACCAGCTCAGGATTGAAGAGTACAAAGGGTTCAACCTGGATGTGTGGCTGCCGCTGGCCGGGCTGGCCCTGACGCTGCCGCAACCGGGCCGGCGTCTGTCGGCGTTAGCCGCGTTGACTGGCGGGGCGCTGGTCCTGCGCCGGCTAGGCGTGGATGACCTGCCCGCGCGCCTAGACCTCGGCTATGCCCAGGGGCACACGCATCACATTTCGGCCGCGATGCGCTTGGTGGGAGACGCCGCCAGGTTGTTCGGCCCGCAACCGGCGCGCAAGTGGGCCGGTCTCAGCCCGCTGGCTTTGGGCGCGGCCGCAGCCTGGCAACGCCGCGGTCAAGCCTCGGCGGCGCAGGCAGCGGCGTTTGTCGGCGCGGTGGGGGCCATCGCCGGTCTGGTGGGTTTTCGCCGCCCAGAACGCGCCCTGAGTGTCACCTGGCGCGAGGCCGGACCGAGTCTGGCGACGGGCATCGTCTTGGGCTTATTGGCGCAGTGGGGCGGATAGCGTGGCCGAACCGGCATTAGTGGACGGGCTAGACACGCGGCTGGGTATGGCGTTGTGCCATATTCCGGCCGGCCCGTTTATATACGGCCCGGAGCGCTGCTATGAGCGCCTGGCCCAATGCCCGCCTTTGCAGCCGCAGCAGACGTTGGTATTGCCTGAATTTTGGCTGGCGAAGTATCCGGTAACCTATCGGCAGTGGCGCGACTTTTTGGAAGCGACTGGCTATGCCTGGGGCGGCGCGTGGTATCGGGTCGTGGGTGGTTGGCGCGGGGTGTTTTTGCGGGCTTATGCGCCGACAACGGCTTACCCCGACGGACACGATGATTTCCCTATCGTGGATGTCACACAAGCAGATGCCTATGCCTATTGCGCCTGGTTGTCGGCCAGGGCGGATCGATTGATTACCTTGCCGAGTGAGCAGCAATGGGAAAAGGCGGCGCGTGGGGTGGATGGCCGGTTGTATCCCTGGGGCGACACCCCACCGCGGCCGGAGATTCAATGGCAGAGAAAGTTCCCGGTGGGCCTGGAGAGTTATCTTTTTAGCTTACTGGTCAAGCCGCGCCGCGAATGGGCGCGGGCAGGTTGGTATTGGCGCAATGGGCGTCCCCGGCCGGTGGGGGCCGATCCGCATAATGCCTCGCCCTACGGCTGTGTGGATATGAGCGGGAACATTTGGGAATGGACGGCGAGTTTGTATAATCCGGCCCTGCCGGACTTTCACGTGGTGAAGGGCGGCTCGTGGGGTTACTCAATTCATCACACGGTTAGCTGTGTGCGTAGCGCCTGCAGCATAATCACTCCCAGCCGGGATTATCATGCGCAGGGGACGGGTTTCCGGGTGCTGGCGGCCGGTTAGCGCTGCGCCGGTGAGCATGGGCCTATGACGTTCTATCACGCATCCCCGCCGACAACGGCGCAAGCAGTAGCTGAGAAGATCAACTTCCTGGCGCGCTGGTTGCCGTCGGATGAGGATATGACGGTGATGATGGATTGGACGGCGGCGGATTGGGAATCGGCCGAATCGGTGGTTTATTGGCAAAACGTGTTGCCCTGGTTCGTCGCGCGTCTAAGCAGCCGGCCTGAGCGGGTCCCGCCGGAAGTGGCCGCCCGTCTACATCGTCTCGACGCCGATAGCCGTCTGCGCACTCAACGCCTGCTCGATTGCGCGGCCGAACTCATCACGGCTTTGCGCGCCACAGGCGGAGAACTTCTGCCGCTCAAAGGCGGCGTTTTAGCGCCGGTCTATTACCCGGATCCGCTGTCGCGGCCCATGTGGGACCTGGATATCCTGATCAAGCCGGTTGACATGGCGGCCACAGAAGCGATTCTACTGGGTCAGGGTTTCACCCGGCGCGCCGCCGGTTTGCGCGGCGCGACCTACGTGCGCGGGCAATGGTCGCCGGATAATATCTGGTCGCCCGCTTACCAGGAAGTAGAAGTGCATTCCAGCATTACCCATACAGGCGCGTACAAGTTGGCATTGGAAGAGGAGTTGGTTTCCGGTCTGTGGCAAGGCGCTACGCGGCAGCCTTTTTGGGGCAACATCGAGGCGCTATTGCCCACGCGCGCGGGTCTATTGCAGCATGTGTGTGTACATGCCACGCAGCATTGGCTCGAGCGCCGCGGTTTGCTCATCTATCTGGCCGATGTCTGGCATCTCACCCTGCAGATGACGACCGCCGATTGGCAGGCGCTTCTGGCGCAAACCTCGCCGTTGAGCGCGCGTTTTGTTTATGCCGCCTTGGCCGTGGCCCAACGCTATGCCCCCGCGCCTATCCCGGCCGACGTGCTGGCAGGTTTGAAACGCCACTGTTCGGCCCGCCTGGTGGCCTGGGTGGCGGACATGACGCCGGCGGATGTGGCGAAAATCAACCCGCTCGCTCCGGCCGCGACGACGCGGCTGGAAGCCGTTTTTAGCCAATCAAAGCGCGAGTTGGTCGGGCTTTGGTGGCGCAAGTTCTTTCCTGCGCGCCGGGAACTGCTGCGTTTCCAGGCATTACTGCCCGTCTCGTCCAGAGACATGTATGCCCGGCTGGTACGTTCGCCCTTGTGGCCGGTCGGCTATCTTTTTATCAACGGCAACCGGTTGCGGTTGCGTCAGCGCAAGGGATGAGAGGGTAGGGGATGGAAGCTGTGATTGTCGCGCACCATTTGACCAAAAGTTTTGGCGATTCGGCCGAATCTATTACGGCCGTGCGCGATGTCTCGTTGGCAATCAGGGCGGGCGAACTATTCGGTTTGTTCGGCGCTAATGGCGCGGGCAAAAGCACGTTGGTGCGGATGCTGGCGACGTTAATCCAACCTTCCTCCGGCACGGCGTCGGTGTGCGGCTACGATGTGGTGCGCCAGGAGGTGCAGGCGCGGGCGCAAGTGGGCTTGGCGTCGGCCAACGAACACTCTTTTTATGGCCGCCTGACCGCCTGGCAAAACTTGTTGTTTTATGCCGCGCTATATAATCTGTCGCCGCAGCAGGCGCGCCAACGCGCCCGAGAGATGCTGACGTTGTTTGGCCTGACGGCGCAGACGCACCGGCCGGTGCAAGCGCTCTCCAGCGGACAGAAACAGCGTTTGAATATGGCTCGCGCCCTGGTGCATGATCCGGCCGTCCTTTTTCTCGATGAGCCGACCAAGAGTATGGATGTGGAAACGGCCGATTTTGTCAAAGAGTTGATTCGCCGCCGGCTCGTCGGGCAGCAGGGCAAGACGGTGGTGTTCATCAGCCATGAGTTGTATGAGATGGATGATTTCTGTGACCGGGTGATGATTCTGGCGCAAGGGCAGGTGCAGGCGGTGGGGACGCCGGGAGAGTTGCGCGCGCAATTGCCGCAGCATCCGGTTTATCGTGTGGTGGTGACGGGAGATTCGGCCGAAATGAGCGCCCGCTGGTCCCTCTTGCCCGGTGTGGTAGCCGTGCAAGAAATCTCCCGCGATGTCCTCACCACCACTTTCGACCTCACGCTCAGTGATGACCGCTCTCAAGTCTGGCTCGACGCCTGGCGTGAAGTTGCCGCCTGTGGCGGTCATGTCGAAAGCTACCAACGTCAGGCGGCCCACTCCTTACGCCAGGTCGTCAAACATTTCAGCCAGGGGAGCGCGAACCCATGACGGCGTTTTATAAACTACGCGCCTTTATCATCCACGGCTTCCAAATGGCGTGGTCCTATAAACTCAATTTTGTGGCGCGCTATATCTCCGGTCTCGTCTCGGTGGTCATGTTTTACTTTCTCGACGCCTTTGTGGGGTCTGGCAACCACCAGATTCCAGGCGGCGACTACTTCGCTTTCGTCTTGATCGGCGGCGCGTTTTCCCGGTATATGGAATTAGCCATGCGCTCCTTCTCGCTGAATCTGCGCGACCAGATGTTGATGGGCACGATTGAGCCGTTGGTCTCCACTGCCATCTCCATGCCGTTGGCCTTGCTCGGCCCCTCAACCTGGACGATGTTAGAAGGCACGATTCTGGTGGGGCTGCAACTCGTCTTTGGCGCGGCGTTGGGGGCGGACTTCTCCCAGGCCAACTGGCCGGCAGTCATCTTGGTCGCCACGCTGGGCGTTTTGAGCGTGATGTGCTATGGCGTCTTTTCGGCCGCTTTCACCATCGTCTTCAAAAGCGCCGACCCCATCAACTGGCTGATCGCCTCCACGGCGTATGTTTTTAGCGGCGTATTCTTCCCGGTCTCCATCATGCCTGCCTGGCTGCGGGTCATCTCTTATCTCTTGCCCTTCACCTATGTCTTGCGCGCCTTACGCGGGGCCTTGCTGGAGGGCGCATCCCTGGCCGCCTTGCGCACCGATATCTTGAGCTTGCTGGGTTTCACGCTCGTCCTCTTCCCGTTGGCCCTTTGGTCCATGGGCTGGGCGGTGCGCCACCTCAAACAAAGCGGCAAACTGGCTCATTATTAGCCTCGGCCGTCCCGCCTGATACAGGCTGGGCAGGTTGTCCTTGCTTTTTTAGCATTTTTATCAGATTATTAGTTATATCTCAGACGCTTGCTCAAGAGGTCATCCATGCAGTCAGAGAATCTGCTAACACTCGATACGGTCCAAATCAATCCGATAGCTCCTTTTCTGGGCAGCCAGGGGAACGGCGTCGTCTTCCTGATTAACTTTCGCAACCAGCGCGATATGTATCCGCCTTTCGGCATCATGTATGTGGCGGATGCGTTGGAGAAGGTCGGCTTCAGCGTGCGGCTTTTCCACGAGACGGAGGCATACCTGGCGACGTTTATGGCCGAGATTGAGGCGACGCGCCCCGTTTTTGTGGGTTTCAGCACCATTACCGGGCCGCAACTCCTGCCGACTATCGAGGCGTCGCGGCGCGTCAAGGCGCTGGGCATTCCGGTGGTGTGGGGGGGGGTGCATGCCACCATCATGCCGTTAGAGGTGCTCAAGGAGGAATATGTGGATTTTGTGGTGGTGAATGAGGGGGAGGAGACGGCCCAGGAGTTGGCGCTTATCCTGGCGGGTCTGCTGCCGCCAAACTGGGCGGGCGTGGCGGGTTTGGCCTATAAGGGGGAGGATGGCGCGCCGACTTTTCAGCGCGAGCGGCCGTTCATTCAAGACCTGGACACGTATACGCCGCGTTGGGATATGTTGGCCAATGTCGAGGCCTATTTGATTCCCAGCGGGCCGTATAAACGGGCGATCCCGGTGTATATTTCGCGGGGCTGCCCGTTTCGCTGCGCTTTCTGTTATAACGAGATTGTGATGAAGCGCACCTGGCGGCAGCATTCGGATGAATATATCCTGCGGCAGATTGCGTGGTTGCGCGAGAATTACGGAATTGATGCGTTGGATTATGCGGATGATTATTTATTCGGCCGAATCAAACCCATGCAGCGCCTCGTCGAAAAAGTCGGCATGCCCTGGAGCGGCCAGGTGCGCGTTCAATTGCTTAAGCCCGAATTCGTACAATGGATGGCCGCTACCGGCTGCCAGTGGGTCAATATTGGCGCGGAATCCGGCTCGCAGGCGGTGCTGGACAGCATCATGAAAGACCAAAAGGAGTGGCAGATTGAATGGGGTATCCGTAACTTGGTCGAACACGCCCCGCATATCGAGGCTAACCTATCGTTCATCATCGGTCTGCCGGCCGAAACGCGGGAGGAACGTCGGGTCACGCTCAATCTCATAGACCGGTTAGCCAGCCTCAGCCCGAACGTGCGCTGCTCCGTCTCCATGTATATGCCCTATCCCGGCACGCCTTTATGGCCGGAAGCCATCAAAGCCGGCTATGCGCCGCCCACTAAGCAAGCGGACTGGGCTTACTTTGATCTCGACCACAGCAACACCCCCTGGCTGGACGACGAAGAAGCCCGCACGATGAGCGACATCAATGACATCCTATTCGTCGGCCGCTCGCAAGGGCATTGGCTCCTCACGCCTTACTACGCCTTGCTGCGTTGGCGGTGGCGTCACATGATCTTCAAGTATTACTGGGAGGGCGCATTGAAGCGGGCGGCGATCAATTCGCCGCTCAAACCCATTCTGGCCTGGCTGACGCGCCGCCTGGTGCGCTTTAATCCGACGACGCATAAGGGTCAGGTGTCGGAAGGCGCGGAGCTTTTAGGGCTGGAAGCGTAGGCCGGCCGGGTCAGGGCCGGGGCGCATAGATTAATTTCGGCCGAACGCGCACCCCACTCAGCGTCGGCGGCGATTCGTCGGCCGGTAATGTTCCCACTACCTGATAAGTAGCGTTGAGCAGCGCCAGGAGCGCCGGGTCCCGTTCAAAATAATAGGTGTCGTCGGAGATGATCAAGGCGTAGGCGCGGTCGTGTAGACGCGCCGCCAAATCATCGGGCAATGGCAATTCGCCGCGCTCGCGGGCATGCCACAAGGTCTGGATGTGCACACCGGGCGCTTTGCCTGCCAGCAAGGCGTAAAACGGATGGAGCATCACCCACACATCGCCGTCTACCTGGCGTAGGCGCGCCACCAGAGCATCCCCGGCGGCGCGCATGGCCGGCGTCGGCCGAAATTGAGCCGGCGTATACCCCCGCATCGGATTGACCAGCGTCAGGGCGAATTGCCCCACCAGCGCCACGGTTAACGCCGGCAACACCCAGGCTTGCCGGCGCGCCGACAAACGGCGACAGTCGGCGGCCACCAACGCCGGGGCCAGGCAGAGAAAGGCGTAGCCGGGAATCAAATTGTTCAGGTTGCCGCCGACGGAGGCTCGGCCGGAAAGGGAGACAAAAAGCGCCGCTCCAATGAAAAGAGGCCAGGGATGGGCGCGCCGATCAGAGCGCAGAAGCCAAAAGAGGCTGCCGCCCAGCCAGCCCAGGGTGAGTATGCCCATCGCGCCCAGGAATTCACGTCGCAGCGACGCCCAGACCCGCCCCAATTCGACCGGACTGGCGTAAGCAATGTGGATGACGTAGTAACTGAACCAGCCGTGTGTGCTGAGTTGTTGCCAGGCCGCCACGCTGCCGGTCAGCCCCAGGAAGAGTAGCCAATAGCGCCAGGCCCGGCCGCCTTCGACCCACAGCAAGTAAACGCCGAGGACGAGGCCGAGAAAGAGGGCGTTTTGTTTGGTGAGGGTGGAGAGAGCCAGCAACAATCCGGCCAGCAGAAGGCGACGGGTGGGGTTTCGGCCGAAAATCGCCACCGTCATCCCCCCCAAGGCCAGCGCCACATACAGAGTATCCACCCGCGCCAGCTCATACCAACCGCCGTTGAGGCGATAACCCGCCAGGAACAACCCTGCGCCGGCCCAGGCGACCGCCCAGCCTGCGCCCACCCGCCGGCCTAGCGTGACGAGTAGCAGCGCAATGACTGTTGTGGCCGCCAACGACAGCCCGCGCAACGGCCAGAAGGCCGGGCCCGTTAGGCGGAATAGCCAGCCGCCCAGCCAGGTGTACAGCGGCATATATACTTGCGGCGCAAAGTCCGCATTCGGCGGCAGGTAGACCGGTTGGTGTTCCGCCACGCGCCACGCCTGCAAGAGCATGGCATCCTCAATAAAATCCAGGTCGTAAGGATAAGCAGTGCGCGGTAGCGCTTGCCGATAGTAGACGCCGGCCGCCAACACGGCCAGCACCCCCAAGCAAACATTTAGCCACAGCGACCACGCCTGGATTTTGGCTGGACCGGGCGCGGGAGTCACAGGCTGCGTGTGCATGAGGCGGGCGGTAGGCCAGGTTAGGGCTGCTCGAGGCAGGACGCCAGGCCGGCGCGATCCGACGCGCACAGCAGAATGGTTTGCAGATTGACGTCGTTCGGGATGGCAGCGCTGGCAATCGGGTCAATTGCCCAATCCTGGCCGACAACATTGCCGGACAGAATGTTGGCTTGGGTGTCGGCTACCCGGAAATCGGTGCTGATCATCAGGCCGCAGAGAGGGATTCGGCCGAATAAATCCACCTTTAGCGCCCAGGTATCCAGCGTGCCCGGGCTATAAGAAGCCGACGCGCCGGTCAAGATCAGGTTCTCCTCCACAAGTTGGACATCATTCATGTAATCGCCGCCAAAACTTCCCAGGTGTTCGCCCCAGACGATCGCGCCAGAGTCGGAGAGCTGCATCAACCAGGCGTCCGGTTGTCCAAAACCGGACGTACCGATCTCGCCGGCCACGATAAGGCTGCCATCCCTCAGCACGGTTATGCCGTTAAACGCATCTTGCTCTGAGTCGCCGTAAGCTTTTTGCCAGATCGGAACGCCGTCCGGGGTCAATTTGAGCGCCCAGCCATCTAAACTACCGGCGCCAAAGGACGACGTCTCGCCTACTATCACATAGTTGCCGTCCGTCGTCATGGCGATATCTTGGATCAGGTCCCATTGGCTGCCGCCATAGGTTTTATCCCAAATGGCATTGCCGTCGGCGTCCAATTGGATAAGCCAGGCGTTGCGTTGGGAGACGAGCGTCGCTTGCGTGAAACCGGCCAACAGATAGCCGCCGTCGGGCGTAAGCAGCAAGGTGGTGCCATTATCCCAGCTCCCCTTGTGAAACGTTTTTTGCCACTGCAAGGCGCCATCGGCGGCGAGTTTGATCGCCCACATGTCAATGTTTTGATCGGCGCTAGGGGTAGCCGCGCCCACCATCATCACACCGCCGTCCGGTGTCGCTTTGACATCATAAAAGAGATCGTAGAGACTCCAGCCAAAGGTTTCTTGCCAGAGCGGTTGGCCGCCCGAATCCAGCTTGAGCACCCAGCCGTCGCTATTGCCGACGCCAAAGGAGTAGGTGTAGCCAACCACGACGTAATTTCCGTCCTGTGTCTGTGTGACAGCCAGCGCGCCTTCGTTGCCTTCATTGCCGCCGTAGTTATACGCCCAGGCAGGTTCACCCTGGCTATCGAGCTTGATGACTTGCGCATAGGTGGGATTGGTGCCGCCGGCCAGAATATAGCCGCGGTCGCGCGTGGGTTGGATGGCGTACCCTTGTTTATCGGTTGGCGTTTCCGCTTCGCGGTAGATAAAGGCCCAGGTGGAGCGATTGGTTCTGATGACGGGCAAGTAGAGTTGGGTGGAACCCGCCTGTTGTGATTGCGCCGGCAGGTTTAGTCGGACGATTCCCAGCAGAAGGCAGCTGAGACAGGCAAACCGCAAGAATGTTCTGGTTCCAGCCATAGAGGATATTCCTTGGCGCGCCGGACACAGCGCGGTAATGTGGGGTCGCTCCAGGCAAAGTGAGATCGGGTTTCGGCGGCGACCCACGGCTTGATCATGGCACAGGATAGCGCTTGGGGCAAGTCGTGGACGCTGCCTGTTAGCAACTTGATAGGAGGGGAGAGAAATTCGGCCGAATTTTTCCCTTCCCGTGCCCTGTTTTGTGTAAGAGCCTTTACACCTTCGCCCATGAAGTGTGCTATCATGATTTTAGATGCAGGCGGATTTATCAGATGTTGCCCCAGGCTGCTCCCTGGCAGATGGGGACGAAAGGTGGAATGGGACATGAAACAACCGGGTCAGCAACATCAAGAGTGGGCGAAGCAGCAGCAACAGGCCGCTATGCAGCAACAGCAGGCTGCGGCGCGACGGCATCAAGAAGCGGCGCAGCGCTTTCAGCAAATGCAGCAACAGCAATTCACGCGCATGCAACAGGCGGCTTGGTGGCAACAACAGCAACGACAGCAACAGCAGATGAAGGCGCAAACAATACGCAAGCCTGTGCCGACAGCGCCCTCAGCCAGGGCGCCGTTTGAGCGGGTTGAGCGTGAAGTGGGGCAATTGCGGCAGAAGATGGCGACGGGGGAATTATCGGCCGAACAGGTGCAAACGCGTCTTGACGAACTGGTGGTACAGGATGCCCAGGGAACTTATTGGGCGCTCGGTTACGACAACAATGCCTGGCATCGCTACGATCCGGCGCGCCAAACCTGGTCTCCCGGCATCCCCTTGGGCGGGCGCAACCTCCAGGCCCAGTCCTTTGGCCGCTATGCGTCGCCTGAAACGCACCCGTTGCGCGGGGTTGTTGTCTTTCTCGTCGGGTTGGCTCTGACCGTGGCTGCCGGATTCCTGGCGGGCAGCCTGAGCTATAATATCTTGCCGGACAGTCTGGCGAGCGGCGGCAGTCTCGTCTGCGCCGTCGGTGTCTGGCTGATTGGGCTCATCCTGACTGTGCGCTGGGCGCGCAGGGTTTGGGTGGACGAATAACCCGCCGCGAGAGTAACGAGGTTTGTCACCCTCGAATGATGACATTCGCCACACGACGCCGCGGCGCCATTTGTGTACACTGTGATCAAATGACAAGCAGCGTTGGGAGGCTTCTATGTTAACAGTGAATGATTTGATGACGGTAGCGCCGCGCACAGTCCATTTGACCACGCCTCTCATCGAGGTGCTGGAGATCATGCGCACCGAGGGCTGCCGCCAATTGCCTGTCATTGACCATGGAGAATTGGTAGGCATTGTGACGGATCGGGACATCCGCTCGATTCTGACCTCGCCTATTTTCATGACCGGCACAGCCGAGGCGGTGATGACTCCTGACCCCATTACCGTGACGCCGGACACGCCGGGCTATCGGGCGGCCGAAATGTTGAGCCTCTACAAGTTTGGCGCGCTGCCGGTGGTCGAGGGCAAACAGTTGGTGGGCATTGTCACGGTGACGGATTTTCTGGAGCATTTCAAATCCCAGGCTAGATCGGACAACAACCGGGATTAGTGAACCGCTGAATGGGGGTGAGAAATGACCATCCAACGGGTACGCGACTGGATGACGCCGGAGCCAATCGTGGCCGGGCCGGAGATGACGTTAGAAGCTGCCTATCAGCTAACCGAAGAGCATGATATTCGCCATCTGCCGGTGGTGGCTCTGGGGCGTTTGTTGGGCATTGTCACCCGGGATGAGATTCGCCGCCTGCAATTGACGGCTGCGGCCGAATATGCTTACAGTGAGCTGGCGACCTGGGCTGTGCATTTAAAAACAGTCGGCGAGTTGACCTTGTTGCCGCCGGTCACCATTCAACCGGATATGGAAATGTGGCAAGCGGCCAAACTGCTGCTGTGGCACAAGCTGACGGCGTTGCCGGTGGTGGCTGAGGGCCGGCTGGTGGGAATCTTGACCGAGTCGGATGTTTTCCGCATGGTCATGACCGAATGGCGCGCCGACGCGGTTTGATGGGGCGTCGGCCAGGCCTCTGACCTTGACCCGCCGCGGCTTTGGGTAGATACTACCGACGCCGACGGCGGTTTGTGTTTCTAGGGAGATTGGCATGTTGGATTTGACTACGACGTACCTGGGTTTGACCCTGAACTCACCTCTGGTGGTGTCTTCTAACCCGTTGACCGGGAATCTGGACTCTTTGCGCGCATTAGAGGCGGCGGGCGCGGGCGCGGTGGTGTTGCCCTCGCTCTTTGAAGAACAGGTGGTGCGGGAAGACCTGGGTTTGCTGTATTACCTGGAACAAAACAACCAACAGTTGCCCGAAGCGTTACAGCATATCCCCAGTATGGACGCGTACAATCGGGGAGTGGATGGCTATTTGACGCTGGTCTATCGGGCTAAGAAGTCGTTGGAGATCCCCGTGATTGCCAGTTTGAACGGCTCTTCGAGCGGGGGCTGGGTGCGCTATGCCCGGCTGTTGGAAGCGGCCGGCGCCGATGCGTTGGAGCTGAATGTTTACTATGTGCCCACCCAGGCGAGTATGAGCGGCAGCGACCTGGAGGCGATGTATGTGCGTCTGGCCAAGAGTGTGTGCGGCAGCGTCAATATCCCGGTGGCGGTGAAGTTGAGCTCTTATTTCACGTCATTGCCGCATCTGGCGCGTCAATTGGATGAGGCCGGCGCGGCGGGTCTAGTGTTGTTCAATCGCTTCTATCAACCGGATTTTGATTTGGAGACGGTGACGGCTACGCCCAATTTGCAATTGAGTGATTCGGCCGAATTGCGTTTGCGATTGCGTTGGGTAGCCATTTTATACGGTCAGGTGCGTTCTTCCCTGGCGATCACCGGCGGCGTCCACACGGCCCAGGACGCGCTCAAGGCCATATTTGCCGGGGCTCAGGCGGCCATGCTGGCTTCCGTCTTACTGAAGTATGGGCCGGCATACTTAGCCAAGATTTCGGCCGATATGCGCGTCTGGTTGGAGTCCCACGCGGTTGGCTCGCTGTCGGAAATCCGCGGACGGCTCAGTTTGCAGCTAAGCGGCGACACGGCCGCATTTGAGCGCGCCAATTACATCCAGGTGTTGCGCTCCTATCTGGACAAACCGGCTATTTGATGGGGCGAAGGCTCAAGCCAGCCCCAAGCCCGGTTGTCGCTCCGAGCCAGGGGCAGTCACTCCCGGTCGCGACTGGTGGGCGACCATTTCGATTTCGCGGATCAGGCGTCCCGTGTTGATCTGTTTCAGCAAATAACGTTGCGCCCCGGCTTGCAGAACGGTATCTCGCTCCAATTCCTCGGCATAGGTTGCCAGGACAATAACCGGAGCGATCTGCGCCAGCCGGCTTACCGTGGTCGCGGTCACGCTGGGGTCTTGCAAAACTTGATGCGGCAAACCCACCAGGATAATATCGGGGCGAATGGCGCGTAAATAGGTGAGAGAGCAGGGCGCCTGGTGCGCCACGCCGATGACCACCAGGTGGCAGGTGGCGTCAAGCCGCCGTTGCAAAGCTAAGCGCACGGCCGGGTGAGCCTCAAGGATAAAAACGCGCACGCTGTCGCCAGACGTTTCCCTAACCATAGTCATAGTATAAACTACTCGGTATGGTCAGAGTGAGTGACAAAAGTCACTTAGATTTGGCGCATTCGTCACACGGGCGGGGTAAATAAGCGCGGGAACACGTATGACATTTGTCCGGGGTGGAGCAGGCTGGCGGTTTGTTTTCAGCCGGAGGTTAGCGCATTGGCAAGCGCAAGGAAATCGTTGTGCCGCGGCCGGGCGCGGTGTGGAGGGTGAAAGCCCCTTTCAATTCCTCGGCGCGGGCTTGCATATTCGCCAGGCCGTGGCCGACATGTCGGGCGTGATCCTGGGCGTTGAAGCCGCGTCCATCATCCGCAATGCTCAAGTCTGCCCAACCTGAGAGGATGTGCAGGCGCAAGACCACCTGGCCGGCCTTGGCATGGCGGGCCACGTTCGCCAGCGCTTCCTGGGTGGCGAGGAAGATGGTGCGGGCGACGGCGGTGGGCAATGTTTCCAGCGCCCCATGCGTTTCTAGTTGAACCGGCACGAGGGTGTTGGCCTGAAATTCGCGCACCAGTTGCGCCAAGCCCTGTTCTAAGTTTCCCCGGAAGCGGCGGGGTCGGAGATCGAGAATGTAGTTGCGGATATCCTGGATAGCGCCATTCAGGCCGCTTATCGCCATGTCCAGGAGTTGACCGGCTTCGTCGCGATCAGCCAGAGCGAGACGGGTGGATTCCAGCGTGAGGCCCACCGCATAGATGGATTGGATGACGCCGTCGTGTAGGTCCATGCCGATGCGAGTGCGCTCTTCCAGGACGGCCAGGCGTTCTACCTGGTGATAGAGCCGGGCATTGTGGATGGCGACGGCAGCATGGGCGGCTAACCATTCAACCATTTCCTGGTCGGCGGCGGAGAATTCGGCCGAACCGATCTTTTCCGTCAGATAAAGATTGCCCAGAACCTCATCCCCGCCCAGGATCGGCACGCCCAGGAAAGTAACCATGGCGGGATGACCGGGCGGGAAACCGGCCGATTCAGGATGATCTTGCAAGCGGGCCAGGTTGATCGAGCGACGCTGGCGTATCATTTCGCCTAACAACCCCAGGCCCAAGGGGCGGTGGGCCATGCCGGCTAGCGTGTCGGCTGACATGCCGCTCTGGACAAAGGTTTCCAGGAAGCCATCGGCGTTGGGCACGCCCAGGGCGGCATAGCGCGCGCCGACAAGCTCACGCGCGGCGTCTACGATATGTTGCAGCACCTTATCCAGGGCAAGATCGCGGGCGATACTGACCGTGGCTCTGTTCAGGATGGCAAACTGACGATTACGATTTTCGGCCGAAGCCAAAGCCCGCGCGCGACAAATGGCCGACGCCGCCGACTCGGCCAGCATTTCCAGCAGACGCCGATGGGATGTCTCAAACGCAACGCTCCCATGCCGGTTGAACACATACAAATTGCCGACCCACACCTCATCCATGAGCAGGGGCAGGGCCAACAGGCTGTACACCGGTCCGCAAGCCGGCGGCAGATGGAATGCGCCGGCGTCTGTCATAATCTCGTCCAACTGCGTTTGTTCGCCCAGCCAGGCTTGCCAGGCGGCCAACTCTCCGTACCCCTTTACCGCGGTCAGGCTGAGTTTCCCCTCGGCGTCCGGCAGCGCCAGCGCCGCGCTTTGCGCTTCGGTCAGGCGACGGGCGGCTTTGACCACAGCTTCCAGCACGCGACCCAGTTGGACCTCGCGTCCGATGGCTAGGTCAGCCTCGTGCAGGGCGATCAAGGATTCGGCCGAAAACGCCGTCAGCGGCAGCGTCGGCTCAAAGATGGTCGCGGAGATGGTGTTTGATGGCATAGGCGGCGGCTTCAGCTCGGTTCGATACATGCAGTTTGGAGAGGACGCTGCTAACGTAGTTCCGCACAGTCCCTTCACTCAGATAGAGCTGTTGAGCGATCTCCCGGTTTGTCTGGCCCTCTGCAATCAAGGCCAATACCTGTCTTTCTTGCATGGTCAGGTCGGAAAAGGCGGTGGCTTCTTCTTTGGCGATAGAGCGGCGCACTTCGTTTAATACGCGTGAAGTCAGGGACGGATCGAGCGTGCCTTCTCCGCGTGCGGCGGCTTCCACGGCGCGCATTAAATCGCCCGCCCCGACTTGCTTGAGGACATAGCCCACCGCGCCGGCCCGAATGGCGGCAAAGAGCAACTCGTCTTCGGCGTAAGAGGTGAGCATGATGATTTTGGTCTCCGGTCGGCGCTCAATGATGCGCTGACAGGCATCAATGCCGCTGCCGCCCGCCAGACGGATGTCCATTAAAACAATGTCGGGGCTGTGGGCTAGAGTTTTTTGGATAGCTTCGTCTTCCGTAGAAGCTTCGGCAATTACAACGATATTCGGATGGCGTTCGAGGAGCGCCTTCATTCCCAGGCGTACCACCTCGTGGTCGTCAACAAGCAACAAGCGCAACGGATTCATATTCCGAATTTTACCACGCATAGCGCCGAAAGGTATAGCCTACTGACCATAAGTCCCATTACTGCCTGAGGGGTCGGTGAACGACAAACGGTGATTGATGGCCTATTGACTGATCCAGCTGAAATCAGTAGACTCCAGGCAAAGGCGTTGGATGGCATTTGAGGCCGCGACGGCGCGTCGTAGGCCCGGGGTTTGAGCTAGGAGATAGCGATGTATCGGCCGAAAATCAAACTGTTTGGTTTCCTATCAGTTCGTCTAATCCATGTCGGGTTGGCTATTTTATTGCTGCTGCTGTTCGCTCTGTCTATCCGGCAAATCGGACAGGCGAACATCATCCCACACGAGGAACCAGGGGCCTTCCTACCTATCTTACGCCGCCCGGGCTCTGTCCCGTGCGCCGGCAGAAACCGGCAAGGTGTAGTGGGTGGAAGTCCTATGCAGACAAGGAATAGCGAACCAGTCTGGCCCCGAGTCATGCATCGAGGCGAGTAATCGCTTGGGTGAAGCGTTGACAGGGGAGTCTGTAG
>JAYRVN010000015.1:0-4302 GCA_041918535.1 Chloroflexota bacterium | reverse complement strand
TGACCAGCCACATGACGCCGGCCAGCGCTGCCAGGAAAAGGCCTAGATAGGCTATGACCAGCGTCAGACCGGCGCCGTCAATCCACGCGCCATACAACAGGCCGGCCAGCAGGCTGAAGAGCGCCACCCAGCCGACATAAACCCAGGCTTTGATTCGGCCGATAATGCTCGCCGTAATCAGAATGCTTTGCAGGCTAAGTTCGGGGTCCGACATGAGATAGGCCAGCAGCGGGCCGCGGTGCATTCCCAACGAGAGGAACATCTGCGCAATCGGCACCTCCACCAGCGTCGGGAAGTACATAAATACGCCAAAGAGCACGCCGACCAGATTGGCCGCCCATGTGTTTTGTCCGGCGATAGCCTCGATCCATTCCGGCTGGATCAACTGCCGGAATATGCCGACCACAAAGACACCCACCACCAGCAAGGGGAAAATCTGCTTGACAAAGCGCCATGATTCCCACAAAAAGTCGCGCGCCTCGTCTTCCGTCAGCCTGGTCTTGAGCAGCCAACCCAGCAGCAGCGTCGCCAGCAACACCCCGACCGATTTGCCGGTGATGGTCAGCATCACAGCTTCGGCCATCGGTGTCAGGCGCAGCGCCGCCACTATGAGTGTCAAGCCCACCAGACCGGTCGCCAACCACGTCCAGGCGTTGAAATCGTCGTGAATGCGCTCTAGTCCTTTCCAGGCCGTTAGACCGATCAGCGCCAGCAGGGCAATCAACAACGCTCCCTGCGCCGTCACGCCTTCCTCGCCCCGCGTCGGGTCAAACGGTGCCATGGCGTACAGCCACGCCTGGAAGCGCTCCACGCCGCCGATAGGTAGCCGAATCTCCGCCACTGTGCGCGTCAGAAAACCAAATTGAAAGGTGCCAGCCACCAGCAACGCTACCAACGCCAGCAAGAAAATGACAGCCACTCGCCGCATACGGGCTTGCCCGGCGAACAGCGCATCAGTCGCCCGGTCGTGTTGGGCATCCGCTTGCCGAAACATCAGCGCCATGATTAACCCGATCCCGATGCCAAATACCAACGAGAGCACCAGCCGGGCGATAGCCAAATCCACGCCGATGACCCCGCCGGTATAGACCAGCGCTAGGATGTTGATGGCGGGAGCGACAAAAAGAAAAGTGATGGCCGGTCCCAGCCCCGCCCCTTTCTTATAGATGCCAGCGAAGAGAGGAATGACGGTGCAAGAGCAGACGGCCAGCAAAAATCCGGCTGTGGCTGAGGCCGGGTAGGAGATGTATTTGGGTGTGTTGCGCCCCAGGTAGCGGGTGACGGTTTCTTTGGGGATGAGGGCCGTCATGGCCCCGGCAATATAGAAGGCGGGCAGAAGGCACAGCAGCACATGCGCCGCCAGATAAGCGGCCAGATTGCCGAGGCCGCCGCGCAACAGATCGAGCAGAAATGATCCGATGTTCATGCGTAAGTGTCCTGATTAGGGTAAAGGGGTGGGGGATGGCGATGCATTCGGCCGAATTACCCCCTCCGCCAACGGCAGCCACGCCGCCGCCCCGGCGCATTGCGGGCACGGGCAATCTTCTCTGGCGGAGGCGAGGCCTTCCGGCGTCAGAGTCACCCCTGCCAGCCTCTCGGCGTCGCGCACCAGGTCAAGCAAAGCCGGATTGGCGATGCGGTAGTAGACAAAGCGTCCGTCGCGCCGGTCGAGCAACATCTCGGCCTGGCGTAACGCCATCAGGTGTTGTGAAATGTAGGCCTGGCGCTTGCCCAAGATAGCCTCCAGGTGGCAAACGCACGCCTCGCCGTCGCCAATGGCTAACAGAATCGCCAAGCGGGTCGGCGAAGCGATGGTTTTCAGCGTGTTGGCGATCGGGTTGAACTGGAGCAAGCGTGTCATATTCGTTATCCTGAATGTATTATAGCGACACATTCGCCATTGTGAATATGACAAATGTCACCCAAACTACATGCTACAAGGCACATCTGCTCGCCGAGGCCGCCTGCCAGGCGATACGCCTGGCAGGAAGTAACGCTGGGCCGTCTTTCGGCCGATAAGGGAAGGCTTGCGCCGCCAATTATGCTACAATCCTGCTATGGCTGGTCTTCCCCAAGAAGTATCCCTGTTGAATGGGCGTTATCGCCTGATGCAACGCCTGGGCAGCGGCGGCATGGCGTCCGTCTACAAGGCGGAAGACCTGCTGCTCGGCCGATTAGTGGCCGTCAAAATTTTGCACGAAGGTCTGACGGACGATAGCACCTTCCTGGAGAGCTTTCAACGCGAGGCGCACGCCGCCGCCAATTTGTCCCACCCCAACATTGTGACGGTGCATGACATTGGACAGGACGGAACGCGCTACTACATTGTGATGGAATATGTCGAAGGGCGCACGCTCAAGGATATCGTCCGCGAGCAGGCGCAGATGGGCCGGCTCATGCCGGTGAACCGCGCCCTTGACTTGACAATCCAGGTGTGCGCTGGGATCGGCTATGCCCATCGCGCCGGGTTAGTGCATTGTGATGTCAAGCCGCACAATGTGTTGGTGAGCCGCGACGACCGGGTGAAGGTGACGGACTTTGGCATCGCGCGCGCCATGAGCGAGGCCAGCGCGCACCGGGAAGGGTTGGCCTGGGGCACGCCGCAATACTTCTCGCCGGAGCAGGCGGCCGGGCAGGCGCCGACGCCGGCTTCGGATGTGTATTCGATTGGAGTGATTTTGTTCGAGTTGTTGACCGGGCGGCTGCCGTTTGAGGCGAAGACCCCGGCGGGTTATGCCTCTAAGCATTTGCACGCCGCGGCGCCGTTGGTGTCGGAGCTAAACCCGGCTGTGCCGCCGCATTTGGAAGAGGTTGTGCATAAGGTGTTGGGCAAGGACCCGGTGACGCGTTATCGGACGGCGGGGCAATTCGGCCGAATCCTCTCCACCTATCGCCGCCGCAGCCAGGATGATACGCTCGCCCTCGACGACGCGCCGGAGCTATCCGACAGTCTCACGACCCCTTATCACAGACCCGAACTGACCCATCCCGTCGCTCAATCCCAACCTGTTATCCAACCCGAGGTTGATTGGTTGCTGGTCATCCTGGGCATCGTTGCTCTCATTGCCCTGTTAGGTCTCATCCCTCTTTGGTACAACGTTTACCAGGCCTGGGTCTCCTGAACGGGGCCGGACGCCGCCCCGGCACTCGCCACGCCCCCGCCTTTCTGCTATACTGTCATAAGAAAAAGCGACAAACAGCGTCGGTCAAATGGGTTGTCTTTACGCTGCCGGCCGTTGGGTGCGCACAAGGAAAATGTGGTGGACACAACTAAATTAGCGCGTTGGCTCGTTTATACGCTCATCGGTGTGGGTTTAATGGTTATCCTGTGGAACTTTAGCTTCAGCCAACAAGCCGGAGTCCCCATCTCCATCGGACAGCTTGCCCTGGATATCAAGGCCGATGTCGTCAAAGAGGTGCGTGTTGACGGCAGCGGGCAAAAACTGACGATCAGCTACAAGGATGAAAATCGGGAAGCCGCCCAGTCGCAGATTGACGGCAACGTATCTCTGGAAGAACTTCTAAGTTATTACGGCGTTACCGCTGCCGATTACGGCCCGGATGGAACGGAGATCATCCATGAACAATCCGGCCAATTTGGCAATGCTCTGGGCTATGTGTTGGCGTTCCTGCCGGTCATTCTGATCATCGGTTTCTTCTACTTTATGTTTCGTCAGGCGCAAGGCACGAATAACCAGGCGCTGGCCTTCGGCAAGAGTCGCGCTCGCATGTTCACCGGCGACCATCCGGCAGTCACCTTTGATGATGTGGCCGGGGCCGACGAGGCCAAAGAAGAGTTGCGGGAAGTGGTGGATTTCCTAAAGGAGCCGGATAAATTCGTCAGTTTCGGGGCGCGTATCCCGAAAGGGGTGCTGTTGGTTGGCGCGCCGGGCACAGGCAAGACGCTATTAGCCAAAGCCGTCTCCGGCGAAGCGGGCGTGCCGTTTTTCTCGATCGCCGGTTCGGAGTTTGTGGAGATGTTCGTGGGGGTGGGGGCGAGTCGAGTGCGCGACCTATTCGACCAGGCCAAGCAGCATAGCCCCTGCATCGTTTTTGTGGATGAGATTGACGCGGTCGGTCGCCATCGGGGGGCGGGTTTGGGTGGTTCGCATGACGAACGGGAACAAACACTGAACCAAATTTTAGTGGAGATGGACGGTTTCAGTACCGATACCCACGTGATTATTCTGGCGGCTACCAACCGCCCCGATATTCTAGACCCGGCTTTGATGCGTCCCGGCCGTTTTGACCGAAAAATTATTTTAGATCGGCCCGACGTGCAAGGACGTGAAGCTATTTTGG
>JAYRVN010000014.1:0-2979 GCA_041918535.1 Chloroflexota bacterium | reverse complement strand
CAGGCTGATAGAGCATCGGCCTGGGATGAGAGAAGACGACCGGCGCCGGGCGCGGCCAACACCACACCATCGGCATAGACCAGCTGGCCGCGCAAAACCACGCGCTCCACCCGCCCAATCACCTCACGCCCGGCAAACGGTGTCCAGCCGCATTTGGTGTGCAGTCGGCCATTCTCAAGGCGGTAGGATGAGGTTATATCCACTTCGATATGGGTGGCGGGTTGTTCCGGCAAGTTAAAGATGCGGCGGGGGTTCTCAAACATCAGCGCTTTCAGACGCTCCAAGCTCAGCCGGCCTGCTTGCATAGCGGTGAGCAGGAGGGCCAGGGAGGTCTCCAGGCCGGGCACGCCGGGCGGCGGGTTGCCCGACAGTTTTTCTTCCAGGGTGTGTGGGGCGTGATCGGTGGCGATACAATCGACTGTTTCCCCCAAATGTTCCCACAAAGCCGCTACATCGTCTGGTGTGCCTAAAACCGGACGCATGTCGCCGAATGGGCCGAGCCGTTCGGCATCGCGGGTGTCCAGGAACAGGTGATGAGGCGTGACCTCGCAACTAACCGGCAGGCCGCGCGCTTTGGCATCGGCAATGAGTTCAATCTCCTCCCGACGGCTGATATGGCAGAAATGGACGGGCCGAGCATACGCGGCGGCCAGGCCCAGGCCCACGGCTACGCTCTGTTTTTCGGCGTGCATGGCGATGAGTTTATGGCGCGGCCAGAGTTGAAAGCAGGCGCGCAAGGTTGGGAGATCATCCACACGCAATCGGCCGAAAGTGTCATTCAAGTAAATCTTCAGCGCCACCGCTTGCTCTCCCAACCCCGGCAACTCCGCCGTATGCGCCGGGCTGGCTCCTGCAAACAACCCCACATCACAATAAATCTCAGACTCAGCCAGTCGCGCTGCTTGCCGATAGGCTTCTGCCGTAGCGAGCGGCGGGGTCGTATTTGGCATACCCAACACCATCGTCACACCGCCCGCTAGCGCCGCCGCCGTACCGCTGCGGAAATCTTCTTTATGTTCTCCGCCCGGCACGCGCAAGTGCGTGTGAACATCAACCAATCCCGGCAATATTAAATCCGCCATATAACCGTTTCCTATCTTGGCTCGCGCAATCGGCAAAAAAAGGCCCGGCCTCTCGCAAGGTCAGGCGCTAAACTGTCTGGTTGGAGCATCCTGTCGTAGGCGTAGACCATCCCATTGGATTGTACTGCTCGCACACCGGGAAAGTATCGTAGCACGCCGGTGCGCCCTACGCAAGCCCAAGCTCAGGCTTTCCCGCCATTATTAGTTGACCGTGAGCTAGGTGCACAGCCCATCCATTCAACTTACAGCCAGACAGTTTGACTCTGCCACCGGTTGAGCGACAATGGAGTCATACAAGGAGTCAGCGTATGACCTATTTGGAAAAGTTGCAAGCCGCCCAGACTCGCCATCAATCCTGGCTATGCCTGGGCCTCGATCCCGACCCGCAACGTCTGCCGGTTGAGGCGATTGCGCGTTGGGATGAACCGGTATTGCCCTTCAACAAACAAATCATTGACGCGACGGCCGATTTGGTTTGCGCCTATAAACCGAATCTCGGCTTTTATCTGCAATGGGGCGCGTCCGGCGTGATTGCCCTGGAACGAACCATTGCCTACATTCCTGCCGACATCCCGGTCATTCTCGACGCCAAAATCGGCGACATCGGCCACACGCAGGCGGCTTGGGGGCGCGGTTTGTTTGAGGAGTGGGGGGTAGACGCAGTGACGGTCAACCCCTATGTGGGCGCCGATGCGGTGACGGCTGTGTTGGCGGCCCGACCGGACAAAGCCGTTTATCTTCTGGCGCGCACATCTAATCCGAGCGCGCCCGAATTTCAAGGCGATTTGCGCACCGGGATCGGACTTTCGGCCGATGTGATCCGCCGCAGCCAGCGCTGGCCTGTCGCAGGGGCGCTGGGCTATGTTTTGGGCGCAACCTATCCCGAAGAATTGCGCATAGCCAGAGAACTGGCCCCAACCGCACCCTTTCTTATCCCCGGATTGGGCGCGCAGGGCGGTGACTTAGTCGCCGCTGTCACCTATGGGCCAGACCCATTCACCGGACCCGTCATCAATGTCAGTCGTGACATCCTGTATGCGTCGGCCGGCCTCGACTTCGCAGTCAGAGCCCGCGCAGCCGCGCAAGGTTGGCGCGACGCAATCAACGCTCAGCGGGTCGCTGCTGCCGGCCAATTGGGGGATGGCCGGTAAGATAGACCAATTTGCCCGGCTATTCTGGCCGGTTTAGCTTTCGTCGCCGGTGAACAATATGCAAGATATCCTGATTGAACCCTTTGATCCCCATGCCCTGACCGAGGCTGATTGGCTGGCTGTCTGTGGCTTACTGAACCCATTTCGTCACGAGATCGATGTTTCCCTGACGCTCCTGGACGCTGCGGAGGCGCGACGTCGCTACACGAGCGCGGAACAATTTTACCGCACGAACTATGCGTGGGCGCGCCAACCGGATGGCGCGTTGGTCGGCTGGCTGGAAGCAGGCCGCTTCATGCAGAGTGACCGTAACGGTCACCTGTTGGAGTTCGAGATCATCGTGGCCGCGCCTTTTCGTCGGCAAGGGATCGGCTCCGCCTTATTGCAACAGGTGGTAGCGTTGGCTGAATCCGAGGGGCGTACGCTGCTCGATTCGCATGCCAATTCACGCCTCCCGGCGGCCCTGGCGTTTCTGTTGCGTATCGGCGGCGCGATTGGTATGCAGCACGTTACCAATGAATTGGCCCTGGCGGATGTAGACCAGGAGTTGATGCAAAGTTGGATTGAGCGCGCGTCTGAGCGCGCTGGGGATTATGCGTTGGTAGCCATCCCCAGCCCATTGACTACCGAGATGCTGGAACCGCTGGCGGCGATGTTGCGCCTGATGAATACAGCGCCGCTTGAGGACCTGCGGGTGGATGACATTCAGTGGACGGCGGCGGATGTGCGTGAGATTGATAATAACT
>JAYRVN010000013.1:0-6323 GCA_041918535.1 Chloroflexota bacterium | reverse complement strand
CTGGCCGTGGTTTCCGCCAGACCTTCGATCAACCCGATGACGCCGGTGCGCGCACCCAGCACATTAGCCAGGAAGAGCGGCAGAAGGTTGGCAACCATTTCGCTGGAAATATCAGTTAGCAAACTTCCGGCGGTGGTGATCCAAACGTTGCGAGGAAGTTGACGCCAGCGGGCGCCAGACGGTGGGGGTGTTTGTGGGGTAGGTGTGGACATAGGTTTCTCTCAACTAAGGTTGGCCGGTAGTTAATGCCGGTTAACGCCGATAGAGTAAATATACCGGTAGGGCAGGGAGTTGGTCAACGATTACGTGAATTCAGAAAGTCGGCGCGGGCAAGTGGAACTTTCGGCCGAATCCGGGCGTTAATATAAGAGGATACAACCCATTTAGGAGATAACAACGATGCGACGTTTATGGATATTGTGTTTAATCATTGGGGGATTGGTAGCCTGTGTTTCGGCCGAACCCGAACCCGGCGCCGTTTCGCCTGATAACAGCGCGGCCCAGACAGCGGCTGTTGCGCGCCTGGCGCAAACCCTGGGGTTAACAGTCAACGAAATTCGTGTAGTCAATAGCGAGAGCATAGATTGGCCCAACGGATGTCTCGGTTTCTCATTACCCAATGTCCGCTGTACCCAGGTCATTGTGCCTGGCTTCCGCTTCACGCTGGAGGCCGGCGGTATGCCCTATGAAGTTCGCACTGACCGCCAGGGGGACGTGGTATTTTCTACGCTCGATACCGTCGTCAACGAACCGGTTGGCGCCGCCGAGGTTGCCCGCCGCAGTCTGGCAACCGCTTTAGGTCTGTCTGTCGAGCAGGTGCGCATTGTCAGCAGCGAAGCGCAGGAGTGGTCGGATGGCTGTCTGGGTATTTCGCGCCCCGGATTGATGTGCGCTCAGGTTATCACGCCCGGCTATTTTGTTATTTTGCAGGCGCAAGGACGCCAGTACGAATACCATACGGACGCCGATGGCCGGAGCGTAGCCCCAGCCACGCGGGGGCTGACCTTTCAACGTCAGGGCGGCATTGCCGGCTTTTGTGATGATCTGAGTATCTACTTGCCTAACGAAGTGTATGCGGCCAGTTGCAAGCCGTCGGCTATGTCGGGGCAGGGCGCGCTGGATGAGCTTCTTTCGGCCGAAGAGTTAGCGCAATTCAATACCTGGCTCGATACATTGGCGCCGGTGACGATCGAGCGTCAAGACCCGGCGGTGGCGGATGCGATGACCCTTTCGCTTACGCTCATGGGGTCGGGCGCACAAAAGCCTAGCGCGACCGACGAGCAAGAGCTTTTGGATTGGGCGCAAATGTTATTGACACGGTTGCAGCCGTAGACTTGAACGTGTAACGGAGAAGTTGGATTATGTTCGCTCGGAAGTTGCGTCAGATTGTTGTGGTCGTTTGCTTGGTGGTGGGGTTTGGTCTGTTAGCGGCGTGCGCCGGTGTGAATGCAACGCAAACGGGTACGCTAGCCGGTCATGTAACTATCGGTCCGTTGACGCCGGTGGAGCGTAGTGATCAGCCTACGCCGACGCCTAACCCGGAGATTTTCCTGGCGCGGAAGGTGGTGATATTTTCGGCCGATTCGTCTCGACAAGTTGCCGTCGTGTCCATTGACGCCCAGGGCAACTACCAGATTGAACTCCCACCGGCGAGTTATCGCGTGGATATCCAAGCACAAGGCATGGATCGCGGGATTAACCTGCCCCAAATCGTCGTCATTACCGCCGGGCAAACGACGCGTCTAGACCTCGACATTGACACCGGCATGCGTTAGGGTAGCTGGCGAAGCCTGGAGAGACCGACCGTGGCGGCTCTTTTACAGCGGCGCGCCACACTTGCCGCAAAAACGATCGCCCACGCGCAAAGGCGCGCCGCATTGACGACAGAAACCGGCTGTCGGCTCAGCCGGGGCTGATTGGCGGGATTGGGGACGCGGCCGCAACACGCGCGCGGGCGCGCGACGCCGACTCAGTTGCCAGCCGGTAAGGGCGATGGCTAGAGCCAATATCAAGACGCCCCCGGCCAGAACCCAATCGCTGACGCCTTTATCGGCCGATGGGGTTGCGGCCGAAGCGCCAACCGGCGTCTGGTCGGCGTTTGAGCCGACTGTGAGCGCGGCGGACGTCAGGTTGTAGCTCACGCTCAATTGATAGTTTTGTCCGGCGGCGACTTTTTGCGGCGCCACATCGTAATAAGTCAAGCTGTCATTGCCTGACCGAGAGATGGCCGGCAGCGAAAGCGTCAAATCCCTGGCGGCGGCCGGTTGTTGCACCGCCACGGCTAATTGCATGACATCGGTCGTCGCTTTCCAGATAAAATCGTACTGGCGGTTGTCTCCGTTGACGGTATAGGGGGCGTAATACTCCACGCGAAAACGGGCGGTAGGCGATGTTAGGGTGATCGTTCCCAACCCTTCATCCACACTGAAATCCGGAACTGTGCGTAGACTGCCGTCAGCTTCGTGCGCCACCGCGTTGAGACTCACCCCGGCGGGTAGAGGCAGCGTCACGACGGCCGGCAAGACTATGGTGGGCGGCAACTCACCATCCACAATTACCAGCATTTGCGGCCGATCATAATCGGGCCAGAGGCTCACGTTCACTTGTTGCAAGACCAGCGCATCCGTTTGCGCGCCGGCCGGGCGCGCCAGCGTCAAAAATATGGCCGTCACGGTTAACGCGACGATTCGGCCGAATTGTTTACCCCGCATCATTCACCTTCCCGATTTCAGCCCGGCCCAACAGGTGTTTAGAGCCCGGCGAAGAATTCCCTCAACTATACTGAAGTGCGGCCCGACTGACCAGGGGCTAACCAGATGGAGTTCACGCCATATTTGGGTACAATAGGCGTTGTTCAAGGTGGACCACGCCATGCACAATGACCGACGCGCCCCAACTTATCGCCGTAATCCCGACCTGGAAGCCTTGCTGGCGGAACTCAGCGCCTTGCTAGAACCCGTGGAACAGGGAATTATGGCGCGCTATGAGCGACCGCGCTACCCGGTGTTATTCGTGGTGGGCGTGCCGCGCTCCGGCTCGACGCTGCTGATGCAATGGCTGGCGCAAACAGGCTACTTCGCCTATCCCACAAATCTGTTGTCGCGCTTCTACGCCGCGCCCTATATCGGCGCGCGCATTCAACAACTACTGACCGATCCGCGCTATAGCTTTAACGACGAACTGCGCGATCTGGCGTCGATGCCGGATTTGATTTCCGACCTGGGCAAGACACGCGGCGCGTTGTCCCCAAACGAGTTTTGGTATTTCTGGCGGCGTTTCATTCCCAATGCCCAGCCGCGCCGCTTGACGCCGGAGGAGGAGCAGCAAGTAGATGGGAAAGGGCTTTCGGCCGAATTAGCCGCCCTCGAAGCGGTCTTCAATCAACCGCTGGCGCTCAAAGCCCTGATCTTGCAGCTCAATCTGCCCTGGCTGGCCGGCTTCTTCAACCAACCGCTTTTTCTGCACATCACGCGCCACCCGTTTTATACCCTGCAATCGCTGTTGTTGGCGCGGGAGCGTTACTTCGGCGACCGGGCGGGCTGGTACTCCATTCAGCCGCCCGAATATGCCTGGCTGCAAGCGCGCGATCCTGTCGAACAAGTGGCCGGGCAGGTATATTTTACCCAGCGCGGCGTCGAGGCGGGATTGGCCCAACTGCCGCCGGCCAATGTGCTCACGATAGGTTATGAACGTTTTTGTGCGGCGCCGGGAGAAATTTTCGGCCGAATCCAATCCCATCTGGCCGCCCTCGGTTACCCCAGCCAGGGGTGGACCTACCACGGCCCGGAACGCCTCACCGATACCAACCAGGTACGCCTCACGCCCGATGACGCCGCTCGCGCACAACGCGCCTACGCCCAATTCTCCGGCGAACCCCTCAGCCTATGACTAAACAGCATCTGTCCGACCTCGCCCTATTTGGCGGCCCGCCCGCCTTTGCCGAAACCTTGCACGTCGGCCGGCCCAACATCGGCGACCGCCGCCGCCTGCAAGAACGCCTCACCGAGATGCTCGACCGGCGCTGGCTGACCAACAACGGTCCCTTTGTGCGCGAATTGGAGGAGCGCCTGGCCGCCTATCTGGGAGTCAAACATTGCATCGCTATGTGCAACGCCACAGTGGCGCTGGAAATCACGGCGCGAGCGCTGGGATTGCGCGGCGAAGTGATTGTGCCCAGCTTCACCTTCATCGCCACGGCGCACGCCCTGCAATGGCAGGAGATCACGCCAGTGTTTGGCGACGTCAAGCCCGGAACCCACAATCTTGACCCGGCCCAGGTGGAACGCCTCATCACCCCACGCACGACCGGCATCCTGGGGGTGCACGTGTGGGGCATTCCCTGCGACATCGAGGCATTAACGGCCCTGGCGGCCCGGCGCGGTTTGGCCCTGATGTTCGACGCCGCCCACGCCTTCGGTTGCAGCTATCAGGGGCGGATGTTGGGCAGCTTCGGTCAGGCCGAGGTGTTCAGTTTCCACGCCACCAAATTCTTCACCACGTTTGAAGGCGGGGCGGTTGCCACCAATGACGACGCCCTGGCTGAAAAAATCCGCCTGATGCACAACTTTGGCTTCGAGAAACTGGATACCGTCATCTACATCGGTACGAATGGCAAGATGAACGAGGCCTCGGCAGCCATGGGGTTGACTAACCTGGAGAGCCTGGAAGAGTTCGTGGCCGCCAACCGCGCCAATTACCTGGCGTATCAGGCAGGATTGGCCGACCTGCCCGGCGTTAAATTCATCACGTATGCGCAGGCGGAACGGCAGAATTACCAGTACATTGTGCTGGAGATTGACGCCCGGCAGGCCGGGCTTAGCCGCGACAGGTTGGTGGCGCTATTGCATGCCGAAAATGTGCGCGCGCGCCGCTACTTTTATCCCGCGTGCCATCGCATGGAACCCTACCGTTCCTATTTCCCACATGCCGGCTTGTTGTTGGCGGAGACGGAACGGTTGGCGGACGCGGTTATGACCTTGCCCACCGGCACGGCGGTCACCCCGGCCGATGTGGCGCGCATTTGCCGGATCATCACCTTCGCCCTGACGCATGGGGCGGAGATTGAGAGCCGGGTCGGCGGCAGCGAAGGCGGACGTGTTGCCTGAGGTGAGCGTCTTGATGACGACGTACAACCACGAGCGCACCATTGCGCAGGCGGTGCAGAGCGTGGCGGCGCAGCAAGTGGATTTTCCGTTGGAGCTGGTTGTGGGTGAAGATTGCTCCACAGACGGCACGCGCGCCATCTTGCTAGAACTGGCAGCGCAATACCCGGACCTGGTACGCTTGCGTTTGCGTCCGACGAATTGGGGTCGTCGCCGCAATTGGGTGGATGTGCTCCAGGCGTGTCAGGGGCGTTATGTGGCTGTTTTGGAAGGGGACGATTATTGGATTTCTCCGCACAAATTGCAGCGCCAGGTGGATTTCATGCGGGCCAACCCGACGTGCGCCATTTGTTTTCATGCGGTGTGGAAAGTGGATGAGACGCAGGGAGGCAAGCGGTGGGAATTTCGGCCGAATCCCCTTCAAGCGCGCTACACCCTGGCCGATTTGTGTCGCCGCAACTTCATCGCCACCGGGGCCGTCCTTTTTCGCAACCACCTTTACGCCCCGTTGCCGGATTGGTACGCCACGATTCCCGCCGGCGACTGGCCGTTGCACGTTCTCAACGCCCGCCATGGCGACATTGGCTATCTGGACGACCTGATGGGCGTCCACCGGATCCACAGCGGCGGCGTCTGGTCAGCCCGGCAGACAGCGCAACGGTTGGACGACAAAATCGCCGTGGCCGTTACCTTGCGCGACTTTCTGGCCCCGGCTTACCAGGAGCTTTGGAATTTGACCCTGGCGACTTTTGCCTGGCAGAAGGCGTGGGCGCTGGCGCGCTCCGAGCCGATAGGGGCGTTGCGCGCTGTTGGGCAGTTGTTGACGCGCCGCGATATTCCCTGGCGGGTTAAATGGCAAGCCGGCCGGCAAGGCTGGCAAGGCAGGCGGACGGTATGAAGGTCGCCATGATTGCGCCCATCCCGCCTCACTGGGGCGGCGGCCGGAAATGGCGCGGCGGCGGCGTCGCTACCCATGTGCAAGGTCTCTTGCCCGCGCTGGCGGATCTCGGCGTGGCGATTCGTCTTCTGGCGGACAACGCGCCCCGCGCCCAGGTGCGCGCGCCTGATTTGCTCGGCGTGACGGTGACGGGTATGGCGCAAACGCCGGGATCGCTGGCCCGCCTGGGTCTGGGGCGGGCGCTGCGCCGGACGGCGCCGCTGGCGCATTCGGGCGCAAAACGTCGCCAGGTGCCCCCCGCGCACCAGGCGCGCGAATTGGGG
>JAYRVN010000012.1:0-1880 GCA_041918535.1 Chloroflexota bacterium | reverse complement strand
TGCATCCGGCGCGCTGCCGCCGCCGCCCTCTTCACAGGTCAGCGCCACGTCATCCACCTGCGCATACCAGTCCCAGTCATTGCTATTGTCATCATAATAATGCCAACGCACGATGACATTGCCATTCCCAACATACGGCGTCAGGTTGAGCGAAACCGCTTCGCCGGGAACATTCCGGAAAGCGCCGTGGTCACTATTCCACAGCAGCAAGTTTGTCCAATTGCTGCCGCCGTCCGTGCTCACATCAACCGCCAGACGATCTAGGCCCGCAAAGTTCTGATAGTTAACCAGATAGTTCAACGTGGCCGATGTCGCCGCGCTAAGGTCAAAGGCGTTCGTCCACATCTCTGTGTCGAATTCAGCCTCGCCAAAGACATCGCTGGAAGCGCAAGCCACATCACCCGCGCCGCCGGTGAAGTTGCCCGACTCGCCGCAACTCGCCAGATTCCCCCAGACCACACCGTTGCCGGCGTTGTCGGCCACAGCCCAGTCGCCGGGAATGCCCGCAGCGAAATCAACCGCGCCGTTACAGGCCAGGCTGCCGCCGCCGCCGCCGGCTGTGCCTTCGATAATGAAGGGTAAGCCTTGTGGCGTTGCCGAGCCGCCGTCCAGAAGCGCGCCCCAGGTCGCCGTGCCAGGATTATATTGAAGGCCATTACCGGTGGTCGATTGCCCCAGAATGGAGATGGGCGGCGCCCACGGGCCGGAAGCCAGTGTGCCGCCGGTTTGCCAATCCAGCCAGTAAGTGCCCTCACCCAACTCAACACCCACCGTCGCCACATCCGCCATGAGCGGCCGAGCCACACTGGTGTGGTCGGTATCTGTCGTGCGATAGATGCCCGACCAAGCCGTATTGTTCAGACGATTGGTGCTCGTATCCCCAAACACAACCGCACTTCCGCCGGCGCCAGGCACACCGTCCCAGATACGCAGGTTGACGTGATTGATGGTCGTGGTTTTGCCTGAATTCGTCTGGTAAGCGAAGAAAGTGATCTGGTCAATCGTCCAGGTCTCACCTGCTGGGATTGTGAAGTCATCTGCTACACGGAAGCCGCTGCTCACAGCATGTCCAAAGCCATTGGTGTTCATACCCAGGGCAGTCTGCAACTCGGAAATATCCGCGCCGCCGGCGCCACAGCCGGGGCAAGTGATCAATGGGCCATTGTCATATAGCACAGCCTCAGGCGCCACATATTGTGTTTGCGGACCGGAGAGAGCCGGGGCTGCCGGGCTCGTCGGCACAACGCTGTCGAGCGTCTCGCGCGCCTGAGCCGGGTCAGATTGAGCCGGCGCGGGAGCCGCCGGAACATAACCCCGCATCGGCGCAGCGGTCAGGTTAAGCTGGGCAAACAGCCAGGCGCCAGGAGCAGCCGCGCTGACATCCACTTGAATGTCAAGGGTGACTGATTCGCCCGGAGCCAGGGTGAACATATCCGGCGTGACCGTCGCCGTCATACCCGCCGGCAGATCGAACGAAGTCGTCCAGCTCAAGGTATTGGCCGTCGGATTCATGACAGTGCGTTGCCAACCGCACGCGACAGTACATTCACTGTTCATCATGCTGGCAACATTCAGCGTCTTAGGATCGCCGCCGGCGTTGGGGTCAGCCGCCGAGAAGTTGGCTTCGGTCTCATCCAACACGAGGCCGGCCGCTGCGGCCATATCCACCCGAATGCGACCAGCGCCGTAATCCCAAGGATCCGCCGGGGTGACGCCGTCTTCCTTCAAACCGGTAGTGTTGAGGGCCGTCGTCATTAAAGCAGATTGGATTTGCTGGGGTGTCCAGTCAGGATGGAGCGCGGTCAACAAAGCAGCCGCACCTGCATCGTGGGGCGATGACATGGATGTACCACTATAGAATGCATATTCCGGCGATGGTT
>JAYRVN010000011.1:0-10756 GCA_041918535.1 Chloroflexota bacterium | reverse complement strand
TAAGGCGAGCCAGTGTGCGCCGCCCAAGATGTTTGTTGATGAGCCACGCTAGGAATTCTTGTTGCAAAGTATTCAACTGGGCAAAGCGATCGGGCCACGTGTTCAGAATATCAACGACACTTGTTGCCGCGGCCGCCATGATTTGGCTCACGTGGCCTTGACCCGGCAACCAGGGATGTGGTCCCCCCGGCCAATTCTCCAAAGGATATGAAACGAGCAAGCAGTTTTTCGTCTGGCGGCGTTTTAACGCCGCCAGGGCTGTGGATTTGCCGTTGCCAGGCCCGGTCAGGAGCGCGGCTGAACCTTCTCCTGCCACAAAACTTTCCAACGTTGGCAAAGGTGCAAAACAGGAATCCCACCACGCGCTATTCTGCTCGGGCGTTAGCGTATGTAGCGGTAGGAAGGGCCAGCGCTGATACATGGTGGTCAAAACCAAGCCCGTTGTTCGGAATTACAGTTACCAATTGCGTGCGCGATGTACATCGTCCACCGTGATTTGTTCCGCCCTAGGGTCAAGTCTCTGTAGAATTTTCTGCCAGAGTTGCACGATTTGGCGGGGCGTTCGAAGATCGTCCAGGAACTTGTCGAGAGTACCGTCGCTGAAACACTTTGCAACGTCATGTGAAGCAACTGCTTTAAAGCGATGATCCATCAACTCTTTCAATTGGTTTTTGTCCCATAGAAGTTCAACCGTCTCGACCCTGAACGGGTTGGGACCTAGCTCGTTGTACAATGCTTCGTACGTGGATTTGGGCATAAAACTGGTTGTGATAATGTTGTGCCATTGCCATGGGAGCAGAATGGGCAACAATGAGCGTGCTGCTATTGATGTTTCCGACTGGAAATCCAGAAGCAAACGAATTCCTGAGAATCGAAGAGTCTGGCAACAAGTTTGGACGGATGATAGCCACTGCTCATCGCGGACGGTCGGTACTGTGGGGTAATCATGGATCGCTTGGGTGAGAAGTTCAAGTTGTGATTGACCAACTCGCCGGCGATAATCGAAGCCTTTATCATTTGGGGGGTCGGCGTTATCGGTTTCAAGTTGTGCTTTAGCTGCAACCTCCAATTGAGTTAGAGGCTCGGCCAGTATATTGGCGAGAAGTCTGCGTTGATCTTCCAATAGATGATAAAGCAAGGTGGGTTTGGCTTGTATATACTCAAGAAGCTGACGGGCTATTGCGTTTCGCAGTATGAACAACGGATCGCTGTTGTGCTGGTCCACTGCGAGATACACAAAGAAGTCTTTAAAACCCCCAGGTTGTTTGTAATAGATATACTTGGCCAAGGCGGTACGCCCACATCCATCGAGGCCATAAATGACTTGGTTATGACGGGCGGGACTAATCGAGGCTGACTTCGGGTGTTTCGGCCAAAAGGCCTTGCTCTCATAGAGGCTTGTATCCTCATGCTCTGCCAATTCTTGCCGGAGAGGGTCGGGAAACGCCCAATTGGAGACAAGGGTTGGTTCTGTCCAGTCTTCTGTAGGTGTTAACTTTTGTGCACGGTACTCTAGGGGACCCTGGACACTGCTCCATGCGCGAATGAACTTGTCGCGTCTAACGGCATTTTTTATTCTAGTGATCTGGACTTTGCCGAGAAGCTCTCTGCATTTTTCCGGGACCTCGCTGTGTAAACTTATCGTCTTCGTGATGGCGCAGACAATGGCCCCTACTGTTTCATCCACCGTCTCGTCCAAAGAGTTGTTGATAACCCGTTCAAGTTTCTCAGAATCAGTAAATCCGTTCTGGGACAAATCAACAAGTTCTTTCAGTCTGTCAAGTTCGCCTGCGACCAACCGGCTACTCAAACCGCGCTCAGCGGTCAAATTCCAGATGCTCTGCGCACCTAACCCGTTAGCATTCCTAAGGTGGTCTCGAATCTTGGAGGCTAGTTCAAGCGCCTCTTCGTCCAGCCTGTGTTCTTGCCGCACTTGGACTGTTTGAAAATAGGGAAGAGCCACAGATAAGGCAGAAATCACCAGGCCAATTGCCAGTAAGGCTGGCCCATTCTCGGAAATCGCGTTTGTCCAGAATCTTCGCCAGGCAGCCTGACCCGATGACTCCAATTCAAAGCTTATTACATTGTCGCCAGGAACGGGTGAGCTATCTTTGCCGTATATGTGAGTGAGTTTCGTTGTGGGGAAGCCAAGGCCGGCGTTTGACAAGAAGAGTGAGGCGGTTGGTGGATTGACGCTTGGGGGAAAGGTCACCAATGCAACACGATCGTTTATGGTGGATTGCGTGCCTGAGACAATGATTCCTTCAGGAAAATCGAAGCGGAGCGTTACGGTTTGAGTAAATGTACTTAGCCCGGTGTACCAAACACTAATGCGTAACTCAGATGGCTCATCGCCAAGGAAAAGTTCAGCGGGGTAAGTAATTCCAATAGAGACTTTGTCATCCAGTATCGTAATAGCATTGTGTTTAAGACGTCGAGTGGTATAGCAGCCCGGCATGACGAGGCCCAACAAAATGAGAATCACCAACCCAGCTAACGTTACCCAACTCCATTGATGTATCAACCATTTGAGAATCTTACGAATGCTGCTGAGTTGTGTCGCTGGTGGAGAGTCCACTTGGCCTGAAGGTGAAGAGGATGTAGCGGCGTCTGATGGCGTCGTGTATACAGGTGGCTCGTTGGCGTGAACTAGTTCAGAACTTGCTTGGCTTGTCGGTGATGATGAGGGGGGACTCTCTTGCCGGGTCATTGTGACTGTCGCTCTAAAGAGAAGAAGCAATCGGGCAGCCTAGAATCCATTCTCGATGCTGGTGTTTCTGTCGCCAATCTTGAGCAATAAAAGCCTAATTTAAGACCAGATTGTTGTCGTTAGCGCGTATTGTTGTCCTATGAAAAAATCCCAACCTAAACCTACACCGACGCTTAGAAAGAACAAACAGTAACCAACCTACTTGTTACTAGATTACCACATTTGGGCGTTTGAAGATAGGTTCTTTGTGGGACTGAGATAGAAAATAGCGGTGTGGACTGCTTGGGACGGAGTATAATCGCGGAAATTGTGTATGGTAGGATGTAGGTATGGAGGTCGTGCGAATCAGTCTCAAAGTTCGCTGTCTGTGGCTGGAGGTATAATTACACGCATGGAACCCTGCACTCTTTATACTCTGCTAAACCGCTGGCGAGAATTTGTGGCCGACCGACCCTATCCCGCGCCCCCTGTTTACGCCGGGCCGGATAAGCCGCTCACCCGCTTTGTGGAAGATAGCCGCCTGGTGGAACCGGGCGACTGGTTTGTAGCGCGCGTGCGCCCGTATAGCGACGGCCATCCGTACATTGCCCAGGCGATTGAGCGGGGGGCGGGGCTGGTTCTGGGGCAATATTCGGCCGAATCCCTCTCCCTACGCCTGCCGCCCGAAGTGATCTACTGGCAAGTGCCTGATACGGCCGAAACCCTGGCCTGGCTGGCCGCCGCCCAATACGACTTCCCCGGCCAACATTTGACCACCATCGGCGTTACCGGCACGGACGGCAAGACCTCCACCGTCAATATGCTCTACCACATCCTGACGGCCGCCGGCTACAAGACCGGTATGATCAGCACCATCAAGGCTGTCATCGGCGACTACGCTGAGCCGCTTGGCCTGCACGTCACGACGCCGCAAGCGCCGGAGGTGCAGGCCTATCTGCGGCGTATGGTGAGCGACGGCGTCACCCATTGCGTCCTGGAAGCGACTTCGATGGGGCTGGCGGAGCAGCGCGTGGGGGCGGTCTTTTTCCAGGTGGGCGTGGTCACTAACATCACGCATGAACATCTGGATTATCACGGCGACTATGCGCGTTATCTGGCGGCTAAGGCGCGCTTGCTGGAGATGGCTACCCGAGCTGCCGTTTTGAACCGGGATGACGCCTCTTATCCGGCTTTGGCGGGTATCCCCACGCCGCGCCGCTTGACCTATGCGATTGACCAGGCGGCGGATGTCTGGGCTTCCGACATTGTTTTCGGGCCGGATTCCACCCGGTTCACCTGGCGCGCGCGGGTGGGCGCGGGCGCGCCCGTGGCGTTGCCTATTCGCACGCCCTTGCTGGGCAAATTTAACGTGTACAATATGCTGGCGGCGGCGACGGCGGCGCTGAGCCTGGGGATTGACCCGGCGGCTGTTCAGAGGGGTTTGGAAGCGGTGCAGATTATCAGCGGGCGGATGGAGCGCATTGACGGCGGCCAGCCGTTCCTGGTGGTGGTGGATTTTGCCCATACCCCCAACGCGTTGGTGAAGGCGATTGAGGCGGCGCGGGGTATGACGAGGGGGCGTGTCATTACGGTTTTCGGCAGCGCGGGGCGGCGCGATGTGGCGAAGCGGCGGATGATGGCGGAGGTTTCGGCCGAATCCGCGGACCTCACCGTGCTCACCGCCGAAGACCCCCGCAACGAACCCCTCGACGACATCCTGGCCTTTATGGCGGAAGGCTGTCGCGGTCGGGGCGGTGTGGAGGGGCGGACGTTTTGGCGCGCGCCGGATCGCGGCCGGGCCATCTATCACGCCCTGACGCTGGCGCAACCGGGCGACCTGGTGCTGATTTGCGGCAAGGGGCATGAACAATCTATGTGTTTCGGCCGAATCGAGTACCCCTGGGATGACCGGTCGGCGGCGCGTGCGGCGCTGGCAGCTTTTTTGCCTGGCGCGCCGATGGTGGATTTGGGGTTGCCCACGTTTTCGGCCGAAACGCCGGTCTAACGCCCGCTCCATTGGCGCATGAGACTTTATCGGCCGATAACCTGTTGCGCTTGTCGAACCCCTCGGCTGCGGCTATGCTTGATGGGGTCAGGTTATCCATTTCACGCGAGGAGTCACTATGTTGCCACAAATCTTGAGTCGCATCCGGCGCAACCACGGGCTGGAACATGCCACCATCCACGTGCTCAGTGAAACGCACAAAAACTTCAGCGCCCAGGGCAATTCCAATTACCGGGGCTTCTATCTGAACATCTACGGCAACATCGGCGAGACGGAAGTGTTGGCGGCCGTGGAGCGCGCCTATCGCCGCATGCAAGCCGGCGAGCATCAACTCGCCGTGCATCCCAATTGCGGCACGGCCCTGTTGACCACGGCGACCATGTGCACGCTGGCGGCCCAGGCGGCCTTCAGCGTGGAGCAGCGCCGGCAAGGGCATTCGCGCACCAGTTGGTCGGTTTTTGCCAACGGTTTGCCGTCGGCTATCCTGGCGGCGGCGTTGGCGTTGATTGTCTCCCGGCCGGTCGGGCTATATTTGCAGGAACATTACACCACCGACGGACACCTGGGCGCGTTGCAACTGGTGAAGGTCAGCCGACTCAACCCGTCGCTGGTGACGCGCTTCTTCCAATTCTTATTGGGCAGCGCGGGGGCCGAGGCCAAAGCCTTCTTTGTGGAGACGACAGGCTGACGTTCGACCCAGCCTGGGCGTAACCTGACGCGGTCGTCCGGCATGTTCTACATCTTCCACGGCGACGATACATTTTCACAGCAGCAAACCCTGGCGGCCTTACAGGCTAAACTGGGCGCGCCGGATATGCTGGCCTTGAACACGACCCGGCTGGAGGGCAAGGGGTTGACGTTGGGGCGGCTGCGCCAGGTGTGCGATGCGGCCCCTTTTTTGTCGCCGCACCGTTTGGTGCTGGTGACGGGGGCTCTGGCCGATGCGCCGAAAGCGTGGCTACAGGAGTTGGTCGCCTATTTGCCGCTTCTACCGGAGACGACGGCGCTGGTTTTTTTGGAGTCCCAGACGTTGCCGGAACGCCATCTTGGGCTGACGGCGGCGCGGGCGGCAGGGGGCAAAGGGTATGAAAAATTGCTGGAGCGGCCCAAAGGCCAGGCGCTGGAACGCTGGATTCAGCAACGGGTGGCCCGACAGGGCGGCGCGATTGAGGCGCGCGCGGTGAGTTGGCTGGCGCTCAATGTGGGCAACGATTTGGCTGTGTTAGACCGGGAAATCGAGAAGCTGGTGCTGTATCAGGGGGCGGAGACGATTCGGCCGAAACACGTGGATTTGCTCTCCCCCTATGTCGCCGAGGCCAGCATTTTTGACCTGGTGGATGCGCTAGGTCTGCGTCAGGCGCGTAAAGCCGCCCAACTCTTGCAGCACAAGCTGGATGAAGGGGCCGATCCCTTCTATCTGTTCAGCATGGTCGTGCGCCAATTCCGTTTGCTGATTCAGGTCAAGGAATCGGCCGAATCCGGCCTGTCCCCGGCCCAAACGGCGCAGCAGCTTAAACTCCACAGCTTTGTAGCCGACAAACTCAGCCGGCAAGCGCGCCACTTCAGCCTGGCCCAATTGGAACAGGTTTATCAACATTTGCTGGAGATAGACGTGGGGGTCAAGACCGGCCAGCAAGATATGGTCACCGCTCTGGTGTTGCTCGTCGGCGGTTTGGCGACGGAATAGCCGCCTTAACTATTTTGCCGCGTCACTTCAGCCTTCTGTTCGGCCGATTCCTCCGCTTCCGGCTCTTTTAAGGTGATCCGCCGGAAAGCTTCCGCCTGGGCGAAGCCGACTTTGCGCCCCACGCCGGCGCTCCAGTCGCGCAGCCGCGGCTCCGGGTCCCAATCATTCAGTTGGCTGCGGTGTTGGCGCAACGCTTCGATCTTGATCGCGAACGTGCTGCTGATGTCAATATAATAGTTTGGCTCGCCGCTGGGCGAGGAGATGTAGACATAGTTGACTTTGTGCGGCGCGTAGCCTTCGGCCACCAGTTCCGGGAAAAGCAAGGGGGAATCGGCCGAAGGGAAGACGGCATCCAGGGCCACCTGGGCGGCGGCGCGATGATCGGGATGGTTGATGCGCGTATCGTTGGGGAAAAATTGGGTGGGATCGCCGCAGACGACAACATTCGGCCGATATTGGCGGATCAGACGCACCAATTCTTTGCGCAGCGTGAGTGTCGCTTCCAGCATACCATCCGGTTGGCCCAAAAAGACACACTCTCGCGCGCCGGCAATTTCGGCCGAAGCGCGTTGCTCCGCCTCGCGGATAGCCCGCAACTTCTCGCGTGTCATCGCCGGGTCATGGCTGCCGATGCTGCTGTCGGTCAGCAGAACATAGCGCACCTCGCAGCCGTGGCGCGCCCAAAGAGCGGCTGTGCCCGCCACGCTAAACTCAATATCATCGGCGTGCGCAAAGATAAATAAAGCGCGTTGTGGGATATACGTGCCGTTCATGGCGACTCCTGGTCAATTGTTTGGGTAGTTGGTTTGTCAAAAGGCGCCGAGCGCGATTTAGTCGGCCGTTTTCACCGGTCGGAATAGCGTCCGGTCGAAGCGGTTCACATCCGCTTCGCCCAGCGCCTCCAGGGCTCTTTGCGCTTGCTCCACCCCGGCGCGCAGATCGGCCACATCCACGCCTCGGCATACCGCCGGCAAAGGGGCCAGCCATTGCCGCACGCGCAAGAACATTTTCAGCGCGCCGCGAAAATTGCCCCGCTCGATCTGCAAATAAGCCACCGCCACCTGAAGAATGGCGCGATACAGCTCTCGCCCCGCCCCTTCATCCGCCTTCCAGGCCAGTTCCAGCTCCTCATGCGCCTCAAAATAGGCCCCGGCGTTGAACAAGGCGATCCCCTGGCGCGCCGCTGCCGCCAGCGGTTCGGCGCAGGCAGCCGCGACGGCGGCGTGATCGGGGTGGCGCACTGCCTGTTGCAGCAGGTCGGGCAACGCTTGGGAGAAGCGGCTGCGCGTGACCACGCTGTCGGCCCCCAATTGCCGGGCCGCGGTCAGGCTGTCGCTGTCCACATGCGGGCCGAAGCAGAGCACCGGGAAACGGCGTGTGGCCGGCGAGGATTTGAGCGCGCCGAGCCATTGCCGCCAGGGGAGGTCCGGCTGACCCAGGTCAAAGATCAGCAGCGCCGGTTGGGCGGCGGCGACAAAGCGGATCAGGCGGCTGCCGGGGCCGCTGAGCGGCTCGCCCGGACGGTCCGGGTTGGTTTCTGCCTCCACAGGGGCGGCGCTATCCACCCATTGGAGGCGAAAGCCCAGGCGGTGGGCGGCGCTTTCGATTTTGGCGGCGAACAGCAAGTCGGCCACAAAGGCCAGAATGAGAGGCGCTTCCGAGGTAGTCATGTGGGGAGAAGGGGTCAGGGTTGCAGCGTCGGCCAGGCCTGTAAGGTGCTGTTGGGCAGGGTGACCGGGGTCGCCGTCCAGTCGCCTGTGGCGATTAACTGAAAATTGTTCTGATCCTGGGCGTAGATCAGGCGTTGCCCGTCGTAGCGCCAGAGTGGGTCAGAGCCGGGGCCGAGATACTTTTCGGCCGATCCATCCGCCGCCGCCACCCACACCCCGCCTTCCGCCGCCGCTTCCACCACAAAGGCCAGCCAGCGCCCATCCGGACTCCACACCGGCGGGCTAAACCAACCGCCGCGCCCCAGGTTGACATAAGGATGGATAATTTGGGCGGCGCGCCGGGTCAGGTCGAGGATCAAGATGGCCGCCTTGTTCTCGCCCGCGTCGTTCAGAGTCACATACCAGGCCAGGCGTTGCCCGTCGGGCGACCAGGCCGGGCTGCCGATGCCCAGGATGTCCGCCGGCGCGCCGTTCTGCCAGGTGAAGTTACCCAGGTCGAGCGGCGCCGCTTGCCCACCCAGCGTGTACAGGGCTGCCGCCCCGCTCATGTCGAAGGCCAATGTGCGGCCGTCCGGCGAGAGCGCCGGCTCGCTAGACGCGGGCGCATCGGGCGCGGGCGTGATCTCGCTGCCGTCCGCCAAATTGATCAGCGTCAGGGCGCCCCGATTAGGCGCGTCGTCTCCGGCTGAACGATAGGCGATGAGCAGTCGGTCGGGTTGCGCCGCCCACCAGTGCAGCACACAACACTCTTCGCGGTCGGGCGTGAAGGTGAGATTACGGATGGCGCCGTTGGTCAGGTCTTGCAGCCAGAGGTCGCCACTTTCAAAGTAGGCGGCCAGGGTGAGATCAGGGGAGAGGAGGGCATTCGGCCGAATCGTCAACTGTCTTTGTCGCGCCGCCCCCTCGATCAACCACACCCCTTCCGGGTTGGCGAACACCAGCCCGACCAGCTCCTCGCCGGGCGCCGGCGAAGGCTCCGCCGCCGGATAAGCGGCGACCGCCGTCGGGGTTGCCGGCGGCGGCGGATAAGGTTGAACAATGGCAGGAGTGGCCGTCGGCGCGGCCGGATACCCATTCGGCGGCAGCGACGGCAGAGGCGTCAACTTGGGTAAAGTCGTCGCCGGCGTGAAGGTTCCTCCGGACGGCGGCGTCGCCGGCGCGCTCACGCAAGCCGCCATCCCCAGCAGGAGGCTGATCAGAAGCAAGGTTTTCAGGGACAATCCTGGTTTCGGATTAAACCACATCAGTTCACCCATTCAGTCCAAAGGGCAAGAGGCGACCAAGTGACATACGCGTTAAGGCAGTTGGGCTACGGCCAATGTGCGCCCGGCCACGACAAATAGGCGCAAGGGGGTTTCCAGGACCGCGAAATCCTTAATCTGGCCGAATAGCTCCTGGTCCGCCGTGGTTGTGGCCTTATATTCGGCCAACACAACCCCGGCCAGACTGACCTGCACGATGCGGGCGCTGCCCGGATCGGCAATGAAGATGGAAGAGTTCAAGCCGCTGCCGCTGACTTTGACAGCTTGCGGCGCAACCAGGGGCGCGCTGAGACCGTTACTGAGCAACGTGGTCTCATCCCATAACTCCCGGCCGCTATCGTAGCGGCGCACAGACCCGTTGCCATAAGCCACGACAAGGCTGCCGTCCTCATAGAAAGCCATGTCTACCGCCTGCGACAGATCGGGCAGGATGATGGCTTGATAGCCCGCCTCAATGGTGAAACCGTCGCCGTTGGGCAGATAGCGCCAGATTTGCCCGGCGGCAGGGTCCAGCACATACACGCGCTCCAGATAAGTTGCCAGGCTGATAGGTTGCCGCCACTGGCTGGCTAAGTCGAGCGGCGCGGCGCGCCGAGTGACAAAGGCTGGGTGGTACGTGACGATAGCGCCGCCGGCGTCTAGCATGGCCAGCCCATCCAGCGAGACGGCTAATCCTTGGGGCCGCCAGACGATGTCCACAATTTTGCTCACCACATGCGCAGCGACCACGTCATTGGCGGCGAGTAGCTGATCGGGTTTTGCCTCGGCGGCGGGTGTATAGGCGTCATCGGTCGGCAGGAAGTGGACGCGGCTGTTGGCGCTATCCAACACGTAGAAGCCGCCTCCGCCCGGCCGCAAGGCCAGATTGTCGAGATCGGCGGTGGGGTCGAATTGGAAGAGGGTTGTCGCTTCCAGGCGGGTGATGCCCTGCAACCGATCCAGCGCGGCGGAGGCTTCCTGGCGCGCGCGGCGTATGTCAGGGTCGTCGGGGCGGAGGGTGTCGGCTTCATCCGCCAAGAGCAATACTTGCTGATAGTAAGGGCGGGCATCTTCGCCGTTGCGTTCCGCTTGTCGGCCGTTGTCCAGGGCCGTCTGGCTTTCCAGGCGGATTTCGGTCAGGCGGGAGACTTCGCCGCGTTGGATATAGACGCCGACCACGATGACGGCGATCAGGATCGGGATAATAATCGCCAGAATAGTCGCCAGCGCGCGTTCGGCCGGCCTTTCCGGTTCCTCGTCGGCCGGTTGGCGTAGGCGCGCCAGCAAACGCGCCAGCCCGCCCGTCAGGCGCGATAATCCGCCGGCAGTCTGGGAGGCGGCTTGCCGGGCCAATCGGTTCAGTGGACGGTAAGCCGACGTTTCTTCCGGCTCGTCTTCCGCTTCGGTTTCGTCAGCGTCGTCCGGCAAGGCGGCAGGGGGGATAGGGGCGGATTCGGCCGAATC
>JAYRVN010000010.1:0-1702 GCA_041918535.1 Chloroflexota bacterium | reverse complement strand
TGGCCTCGCCGGCGCTTTATGCTAATCTGGTGGCGGTCAAGTTAACCCATATCAACGCGGATTATCCGGCCATCTATGGCTCGAATCTCTCGCCGGAATTCCTGCCCTATCGGGCGACCGACCACGATATGCCGTATGCGGTGTTTGGATTGACGGCCGAGAGCGCGGCTATCCCGGCAGCCACGGCGACGCCGCCGGCGGGGGAGGATGGCGCCGGGGGAGTAAACTGGAGCGTCGTGGGCGCCGTCGGATTGGGGGTGTTGGGAGTGGCGGCGGTGGTCTGGTGGCAACGGCGGCTGAACGCGGCCACGCCGCCGGGTGGGCCGGTGAGCGGACCGACGGATGGGCCGGCGGCCTGAGCCTGACTGGAGGAAGACAGTATGGCGTGGAAATGGGAGCGAGTGACCGGCGCGCCGGTGCGCGTAGGCGAATATGAAATCCGGCCGGAGGCGCGGGCGTTATCGGTGGGTTGGGGGGAACGGGGCGGGGTGGTGTGGAATCGGCCGATTCGCATCCATTGGCAACGCTGCGACGAAACCGGTGTCTTGCCGGTAATTGATTTGACCCGCGTGGCGCAATTGACCGGGCTGGCTATCCTCTGCCTGATCGGCAGTTTTTGGTGGCTGGCGCGGCAGCGATAAAGCGGTGAAGTCTCTGACCGACTCGCCGCCAAACAGTTGTAGCTGGAGCAAAACATGAGTGAAAATCTAGGCTCGCCGTTTTGGACGGCCAGCATCAAAAACCAGACAGAGGCGCAGGCAGTCATGCGCGATTTCATCCGGCTGGGCGAAGCTCAGACCGTTTTCAGCGCCCCCGTGACGCAAGGCAACGTCACCATCATCACCGCTTCGGAGACGATGGCCTCGTTGGGCTTTGGATACGCTTTGGGCGGCGGCTCTTCGCCTGGCGGCGCCGGCAGCGAAAACCAGAGCAGCGAAGGCGGCGGCGGGGGCGGCGGCGGCGGGGGCTATATCATCACGCGTCCGGTGGCGGCTATCATCCTGGGCCCGGACGGCGTGCGGGTAGAACCGATATTTGACCTGAGCAAGCTGTTGATCACCTTTGTCACGGCGCTTTTCACGTTTTTGACCATCGCCAATAAGGTTCGACGCGGCCAATGAGAGGGGCTCGGGCGGCCGGTGTTCATGGGCTGGCCTGACTCTATACAAGGAGTGGCATGTTGACGCACGAAGTTGAAGAACGGGTATTGCCGGTAGTGCCTCTGCGTGGGGGGGTTATTTTCCCCGGCACGGTGACGACGATCACTATCGGCCGAAATCGGTCGCTGAAGGCTGCGCAGGCCGCTCTGGAAAAGTCCGGCGAATTGTTAATCCTGGTGCAGTACGACGCCAATGAGGACAAGCCGGAGGATGATGGGCTGGTGCCGGTGGGTATAGTGGCGCACTTGCGTGACCTGGTGCGCGGGCCGCAGAATGGGGTGCAAATGTTGATTGAAATGCGCGAGCGCGTGCATTTCCTCGGTTTGGCCGGACGCAACCCGTATTTAACCGGTCGCTACACCCCGATGACGGAGCAAGTAGACGCGGCGCCCATGCCGCTCATGGCGGAAGCCATCGGTTACGTGGAAGAGTATGCCGAATTCCTGGGTGAGGTCAATCGCCAGGCTCTCATTAACTTGCGTAACAAGACCAGCGCCGGCCAACTAGCGGATGCGCTATCAGGCTTACTGGACCTGGCTTTT
>JAYRVN010000009.1:0-4510 GCA_041918535.1 Chloroflexota bacterium | reverse complement strand
GTACCGGTGTTTCTGAGTTTATTCCGCGCGGGGGCCTGCCTTTGGGCCGATTGGACCCTGGCGGGCGGGGCCCGGCGCGCGCGCCGGATGAGGTCGGCCATAGATTGTTGTTCCCCCAAGTAAATGTCATTGACTGTGACCGCGTAGGCCTTGGCCGCATAAGCAGCCGCCATGTGCGCGATCGGAATTTGGTTGATGATGTATTTCACTTCGGGCGCGCGCGCTTGCAGACCTTCTAAGCCGTCTACGTCAATGTCGTCGCGGACTTTTTGCCAGATACAGCCGGCGTGGTGGGCGATGAGCGTTTGGCCGGGAGCGTGGACGGTGGGAATGTAGAAGAATTGCCGGCGTCGGGCGTGGCCGACGAGAGGCAGGTGAAACTCGGCGGCAGACGCGGCGAATTGCGCGCCGGCTTGTTGCGCTGCTTCCAATTCCGGGATGGACTCGACGCGCCCGGCTCCGACTAGCATCTGCGCGCCGACGCGTTGCCGAAAGGCGGCCAGGGTATCCAGGGTATGCGGGCCATTGGCGATGATCTCGACGGCGTTGACTGGGGCGGCCAGGAGCGCATCGGCGATTTCCAGGGCGCGCCCGATGGGGAGTTCCCCCGGCAACAAAACGATGAAGCCGATCCGGTCGAATTGAGAGGCAAGAGTAGACATGGTTCCATTATAACGCGAGATGGGGTGGGGGATTCGGCCGAAAAAAAAGCTGCCGGCTATTCCGGCCGGCAGCTCAGGTGCATCTAATCGGCAGTCGCGAACTGGCTATTGACCGCCCATGTTCAGGGCCAGATCAAGATAAACGGCATCCACCCCAAACCCCGCGCCTTCAAAGAACGGCGTGAATGAACAGATGCCATTTTGATCCATGGCGCAGATAAAGATGTCGTCGTCGTCGCCCGATAGTCCCGGCACTTCATAAGCCCCCGTGGTGCTGATGTAGTACTCCTGGTCAATCCGACTCTGCCAGAATCCATCAATATTCTCAGTGAGCGTTGTCAGTTCATGCAGCGTACCCTTGAAGTAGGGAGACCAACTGCCGGCTGTATCGCCATACCAGCTCACATTGTTGAAGGTGATCATATCCTCGCCGCCGCCCGTGATAGATTGCCCGAATTCGTTGGGCACTTCATAGGCGCCGGCAGTACTCGCGGCGGCCTTGCCGTTGGGTTGAATCACAATGGCGTCAATGTTCTCGTTAGGGCCGCTCAGGCCAACATCCGAGCCGTCAAAGAAGAGGGTGTAGTGACCGGCCGTATTGTTCCCCAAAGAGGTTGGTCGGAAAAGGACAATATCTTCCGGTTCCACAAAGCGCGCCAGACCGGGCAGTTGGGTGCGCCGGTCAAAGCTGAAGACCAGATAGTATGTGCTGTAATAGGTGAAAGCGTCTACATTCACAAACACGCCCACATCGCTGCCATCAAAGAGCATAGACCAGGTGCCGGTATTTAAGTCATAGCGCAACACATCTGCGCCGTCAAATGAAACGCCGCCAACACTGCCGGCTCTGTCCGGGCTGACATAGAGCGAGTTTTGACCGGTAGGCGGTAAGACCTGGAAAGTGCGCTCATAAGTTTTGCCGGCAGAGTGCGCCTGGAAGCGCCAAGTTCCCACAGGGGCGTTGGGGAAGAGGTACTTCGGCCAACTACGCGCATCGTAGGGGTCATAAGGCACCGTCGGAGTGACGGGAGGCCATGACCAACTCACGTAAGGCGCGCCGTTGGGCGTGAGCACTTGATAGTTTGTCACCTGGTTAGCCAGTTGGTCGCGATGGTAGGCCGTAAAGTAGATTAGCTGGCCGGCGTTGACCGACGCGGCCTCATTCGGCACAGTCTCTGAGCAAGTGAAGAATATTGGCGGGGCCATGCCTACCGCCAGCCGATTGATAGCCGAGTCATAATAGGGGAGTTGGTCCGCCCATAGCGAACCGGTATCCGGGTTCAACGTGTTGCACGGGCCGGCAAAGGGGTCCAGAGTCGGCGCGAAGATGTTGTCGCCGTCGTGTACCTCAAAGTGCACATGTGGGCCCGTCGTGAAGCCGGAACTACCGACAATGCCCAGAAATTCGCCGGCCTGCACGGACATGCCTACGTCTTTCGTGGTCAGGGAATTATGCTTCATGTGCGCATACCAGGAAGTCATGCCGTTGGGATGCTCAATGACGATGTAATTGCCGAGACTGATGTTGATGGTATCGGTGACCAGGCAATTATGATCATTGACATCATCGTCATATTTGTAAATGATCACGCCGTCAGCCGCGGCAATAATCTGGACGCCGTTTTCTTCTAGCTGGTTCCACGGAAAGGGCCAGGGGACGATGTCGGTGCCGCCGTGGTTATAGATGCTGCTGTCGTAAGTGCGGTCCTGGCAGCCATAATCCAGGCGATTGTTGTAAGCGAGGTTGTTGTCGGTGAGTTGCGTGACCGACCAGAAACTAAAATAATCGTTTTGCCGATCCGGCGCTAACTGGACGGGCCAGATGAAGCTGATGGGTGTTGTGTTGGTGAGGGGGAGCAAGCCTAAGTTGCGTAGATTTTCGGCCGATTCATACACCAGCTGCCGCGTCGGCAAATCAATCTCTTCTCCGCCATAATAACGCTCATCCATTGTGGAACGAATAGGTGGAGCCGTTTGCGCCAGCGTCGGCCGAAAGGCGGCCGGTTGAGCGGCCGCGCGAGTGGTGGCGGCTGCGCCGGAGTTCAACATCAAAGCCAGGGCGATGGGGGCCAACAACCCTAGCAGAAGGCCCAGCATAATGTAAGCCAGGCGCACTTGGCGCGTCGAGGGAGTTTGGGGTTTCTCGAATGACATGATCTGCTCCTAATATGTGATTCTATTTGCCAGACAAGATATCACAGCAAAATCTAACGTGCTTGACACCCTCGACTTTTGACCCGCCTATCAGAAGTTCTCCCCCGCAAGAATCCGTCGCGTTAACAACCGTATACAACATGCGCTCTTGGCTTTATCAGGCAGTTGGCATACGACCGCCCTGTTGTCGTGTCAAGCTCATTACCACCGGGCCGGCTCACCAGACGTTGGCTGGATGAATGTGTTTTGCCAGCGACCGAACCCGATTTTCGCTATATAGTTTGTAAGGAAAATAGCAGCGTATGAATAGTGACCGCTCACATTATTATGGACAACCTATTATCCCCCGCAAAGAGGATATAAGTACCATATTAGACCCCGGATTATGGCAGCGAGTCACCCTATTCTCAGAATGGCCGGAAGGTTGGCACAAGACGCCTGAGCCACAGCCCGGAAAACACAAAGGGCAGCCGTACGGCTGCCCTTTGTGTTTGGGGTCTGGCTTAGTTAGGAGTCAAGCGGCCTAGAAAAGCCCCCAATCCCCGCCGGCGCCCTCCTCCATCATGGAGGGGTCCCACATTTCGGCGCCCATTTCAATGATTGTGCCGCCGCCGGTGATGGAGTTAGCGGCATAGCGCACTTGCTCCAGAAGCTGGGGGCCATACGGGCAAAAAGGGGTGGTGAGGATCATGGTAATCTTCACTTTGCCGGCCGGGTCAAGTTCCAGGTGGCGAATAAGGCCCAGTTCAACGATGTTGAGGCCGATTTCAGGGTCCACAACGCTGCGCAGAGCTTCCATGATTTCTTCTTCTTTACTGGCGATCATAGGGTATGTACCTCGGAGAGTAAGATAATGGGGGAGGATTCGGCCGAATCTTCCCCTTCTTCTAGAAACGTGAATTGGCAACTGGTATCACCCTTGAGCATACAAGAGTGCTGTTGCACAACTGTTCGCATCACGGTTTGAATCAAAGTCGTATCAAGCGTACAGATTTCAGCATGGAGATGGCCCATAGATAGATAGGGACAACTATACTCGACGACGCGGTAGCCCCCCTCAATCCGTTCCCAACGCGCTAGAAAACCCTCTTGAGCCAATAACGCCACCAGATAATCCAGTCGGGCCTCAAAGGGCAACTGCTCGAATTCTCCGCTGCGTTCCTCGATAATACGCTCTACCACCCCTTGAAATAGCTCCGACACGACCTCCGCCGGAAAACGCTCTTTTAGTTCATCCAGCAAACGGCTGCTCAATGAGTAATACTTCTTGGGGAACAACTCCAACCCGGCTTCGCTCAGATGATACACATAATACGGTCGGCCAACTTTGCGGCGCACCGTATCCACCCGGATCAGCCCATCCGCCTGCAATGAATTGAGATGATGACGTACAGTGACCGGGGAAACAGACGCCGCCCCCGCCAATTGTTCGACCGTCGCCTGGCTGAGCGCTTTGATGCTGTGTAAAACGATATCCCGTGTATGGCTTTTGCCGGTTATAGATTTCACGATATAATTCACCTACCCGATAATTATCATAAGAATTATAACAATTCCACTCCTCCCTGTCAATTTAAAAGGTTTTTATCAACTTTATCAGAAAAATTATTGACCCCCCGTTGGCTGTGTGGTATACTCTGCTCTAGACAGAAGCTAGACACAGGCTGATACGGGCTTTATCCATACCGCCCATT
>JAYRVN010000008.1:0-3960 GCA_041918535.1 Chloroflexota bacterium | reverse complement strand
GGGCATCCGCACCGTGTGGCTGGCGCTGGGACTGCTACTCCTGACCACCATCTTACAAACTGCCATCTACCTAAGCAGCGGCAGCGTAGCGCTACTGGCCGATACGGTCCACAATCTCGGCGACGCCCTCAACTCCATCCCCCTGCTCTTCGCCTTCTATCTGGCGCGACGCCTGCCGACGCGCCGCTACAATTACGGGTTTCATCGCGCTGAGGACGTCGCCGGCGTCATCATCGTCCTCTCCATTGCTTTCAGCGCCGCCTACATTGTCTATGAATCCATCACCAAACTCCTCAATCCCCAACCCATCACGCACCTGGGCGCCGTCGCCGCGGCCGCGTTAATCGGCTTCGCCGGCAATGAGTGGGTGGCCTTCTTGCAAATTCGCGCCGGGCGCAAGATAGGCTCGGCAGCCCTGGTGACGGACGGCCTCCACGCGCGTAGCGATGGCCTGACATCACTGGCCGTGCTGGTCGCGGCCCTCGGCTCTTGGGCCGGCCTGCCCATTCTTGATCCCATCATCGGTCTCTTGATCGGCGTTGCCATCGTCTTCATCACACGCAACGCCGTGTTAGCGATCTGGTATCGCCTAATGGATGCCGTGGAGCCGGAAATTTATGCCAGCGCCGAACAAGCGGTCTTAAACCAGACCCAGCGTCAGGCGGGCCTGGAGGAGATGCGGCGGTTGCGCTTGCGCTGGTTGGGCCATCGGTTGCACGCCGATGTGCATATCGCGGTGACGCCTTCGCTGAGTGTGGTCGAAGGGCACGCGCTGGCCGAGCAAGTGCGGCTGGAGTTGTTTGAAGCTATGCCCTTATTGTCTGAAGCGTTGGTGCATGTAGAGCCGTATGCGGCCGATCCCGACGCTTACCACAGCGACACCTACCAGCGCGAAGCGGTTCCCCGCTCGTTGGATAGCTGAGGGATGTCGCTGGAACACTCCGTCATGCCCCTTACCAGCCCTGGATTGATCGTTCTGTTAGGATCGGGAGAGACCTTACCCTCGAGTGGGACAACCCATGAATATGTTACCCAACGCCTTAGCCCCCGACCCCGCATCGCGATCATGGAAACGCCGGCCGGTTTTGAGCTGAACTCAGAACGCGTGGCCGGGCGGATTGAGCAATTTCTGAAGCGGCGGTCACAAAATTACGCGCCGGCTATCGACGTCATCCCGGCCCGTCAGAGTGGCACGCCTTACAGCCCGGATATGCTTGACACACCGAGCGGGCCGGAAGTGGAGCCCATTGACGACGGGACGGCCTGAATATAGCCTTGGCCACACTATAGGAGCTAGAACATGCAGACAGGGATGCCAACGCGCCAGGCGATAACCCAAGACGTGATCTTAGCGGGAGGCTTACGCCTGGCCGCGCGGGCGTGGGGCGATCCGGCTTGGGCCGCGACCCGTCCGCCCTTTCTGCTGGTGCATGGCTTGTCGAGCAATGCGCGCACCTGGGACCCTGTAGCGCGTCGCCTGGCCGAAGCGGGCTGCCACGTCGTGGCCATAGACCAACGCGGGCACGGCCTGAGCGATAAACCGGCCGAGGGCTATGGTTTTGAAGAGGTGACGGCCGATTTGTTGGCCCTCAGCAGGCTGGTGTGGGGGGAAGGGATTCGGCCGATCCTGGCCGGGCAATCCTGGGGCGGCAATGTAGCCCTGGCCTTTGGCGCGCGTTATCCTGGCGTAGCGCACACGCTGGTCTTCGTGGATGGCGGCTTCCTCAATCTGCGCAGCCGCGGCATGGCGTGGGAAGAAGTGGCGGCCGAACTACGCCCACCCGACCTGACTGGCGTAGCGCGCGCCACCCTCTACCAATATATCCACAAGGCGCACCCCCAATGGAGCGAGGAGGGCCTCGAAGCCACGCTGGCCAACTTTGAGACCTTGCCCGACGGCAGTGTGCGTCCCTGGCTCAGCCTGGATCGTCACCTGCTCATTTTACGCGCCATGTGGGAACAAGACCCCCAGCGGCTGTTCCCCCTGGTACAGGAGCCGGTGCTCATCTGCCCGGCCGATGACGGCAGCCCTTGGTCAGCCAGCAAGCGCCAGCTTGTCGCGCAGGCGCAAGTGGGTCTGAGGCAGGTTGAAGTGGTCTGGTTCCTCGATAGCGCGCATGATATTCACATCGACCAACCACAACTGCTGGCCGCGCAACTCCTGCGGCTGGTCGACAAACAGGCCGAATCACCCGCCTAAGGCGCCTGACCTTACGGGCCGCGCATGATAAGGAAAAGCGCGGCTTGGCGAACAGCATCCGCTATGTCATCCGCGATTTCGTCCAGCCTTGTTGGATCTACGGGCGCAGCGCGCAGCGCCTGGCGCGTTGCTGAAGCGGCTTCGAACGCCCAGGGCAAACGAAACCGTGTTTCTTGTGTTGCCAGGTCGTAGATCTCGATGCGCTTATCGCGTTCCGCAATCGGCCGAATCGTCCAATGCCGATTAGCCGAGAAAATCTCCGGCGCGTCAGTCACTTGATAAACTGAAACAAAGCCCACGCCGAACGCGCCGGTCGTTCCTTCCTCATCCTCTTTCCCGCCATGCAAGATCTCGGTCATGCGCTCAAAATCGATTTCTCGAAACACACCGTCATTTTCCACAATCAGCGCAGCATCACACACGTCAAACAAAATGCGAGTCGCGCCGCCGGGTTGATCCGCCGGCGTCTTAACAGCATCAGCGTTTTGGATGAGCTCGTAGGCCAGCGTGTCATAACCCTGGAGGTCGGCGGGCTTGCTTGCCAGGGTGCCAAGATAGTTGGTATCTTGTGGACGATAGTGGAGTTTCTTCATTCTCGACTCGATGAGCGGCTTGTCTTCAGTTTGTTGTCTCGTATAACGTTTCCGTCCTGGCTTGTATGCCTTGCCGGTTGTTCCATAGCCGGCAGATGGACCGGCTGTGTGTAGCCCATTAGCGGGCAGCTTTCGGCCGCTCCCCCCTCCTCACGCCGCCAACCCCGCCTCCAACGCCGCCAAATCCACCAGCAACCCCTGCCGCGCCCGCAATTCGGCCGCCGCCTCCTCCGTAAAGCCCGCCCGCGCAAACACCGCATAATGCACCGACCACCCCTGCCCCTCCCCGGGCAACTCCAGACGCACCTGCGGCCCTTTCTGCTCAATCAACTCCCGCACAACTTGCCGGTCAACCGGCTCTTTCCCCCATTTGCACTCCCCCAGCAAAATCTGCCGGCTCTGATGATTGATCGCCACCACATCCACCTGCACCCGGCGACTCCAATGACTGCCCACCGCTTCCGGCGCCAACGGCAAGCGACCAGCCCGCGCTTGCGCCGCCACCCACTGTTGCGCCAGCTGCTCAAACGTCAGCGCCACAAAAGAGCGCAACTCGCCCCGAATGTGCGCCGCCGTCTCCTCCGGAGTCATCCAGGATTGCCGATGCGGCCAAAGGAAACGAAAATAGAAACGGAAAAAGGGATCGCTCAGGTGATACCGCCCCTGCTTCGATTGGCGCTGTTGCGCCGTCGTCAAAGTAACCGGCAGCCGACGCTCCACCAGATGCAGCTCCTGCAACTTGCCCAGGTGAAAAGTCAGACCCGACGAACCCATCAAGCAATCCTGGCTGATTGCCTGCAACGAATGATACCCTTTGCTAATCGCGCGTAGGATGGCCTGATAAGTCGAGGCATCACGCAGTTCATCCTGGAGCAACAATTCGGGTTCGGCCAGGAAGATATTGCCCGGCCGCAAAATGACCTGTCGAATGTTCTCACTCAGGCTGAGCTCGCCATCCAACCAGCTCAAATAAGCGGGAATCCCGCCGACAATGGCATACGCCGCCACCCGTTCCTCGGCCGACCAGGCAGGAAAGAATTCGCGCAGACTGGAGAACGGCAGTGGTAAGAGGCGCCATTGGCCGGTGAATCGGCCGAAAAGCGGCGATTGATGCTGCAAAATCGCCTCCATCGTCGTCACCTGCGACCCGCACAGCACCAGGCTGAG
>JAYRVN010000007.1:0-2383 GCA_041918535.1 Chloroflexota bacterium | reverse complement strand
GGCCGATGACGACCAACTTGGCCCCCTGACGGCCCTCGATAATGTCCAGTTCGCCGGTGACTTCGACAAGGTGCTCCATCTCGGCGCGTATCTTGCCGTGCGAGAATTCGCCGCCGAGGTCTTCATAAACCAATTCGCGTAACCGGTTCTTGGGAATGCCGCGCGGGGAATTGCCCTCAGCGAAGGAAAGCAAAGCCTGCTTAAGCAGTAGGCTATTCTGGCGTACAGCAACGCTGGTAAAGTAAGCGTTACTCAGGTCATTCGTTCCGGCGACGTGCTCATAGCTAAATTCCATTACCGCATTGGGCACGTCTACGCCGCGCGTCTTGGTACTACGCAATGACACCTGATTACTATTGGCTTCGCGCACGGCATGGAGGGCAAGGTCAATCGCGGCCTCGATACTGCTATGCCCGCGCAATGCGTCGCCGGGCCGCGAGCCGTTGGCCCCGCCCTTGCGCTGATGGTGGAGGATTAGCAGCGCCGCGCCGGTGTTTTCCGCTATCCAACGGAAGTTTTTCATAACCTGCGACATCTCGGCGCTGTTCTCTTCAACGGTTCCCGTCACTAGCCCCAAGTTGTCAATGACGACCATACGCGCCCCTAAGCGTAGAATCTCATCATGGAGTAGCCCCATGCTTTCTATGTCAGTCGCCACAAGTGAAGGCGTCGGCATGGAGAGGTAGTAGAACGGCGCATCATCCGGCAGGCGCATGGCCTTCGACATGGCGTCTACGCGCTCGTCTGTTCGGCGCTGGCCGTTGTCCATATCAATCCAGATAACAGGCGAACGGATGACGGCCGCGCCCTGGTCGCCGCCGAACAGCCCCGGCAGCCACGGCAGCCCGCCGGCCACGCATAGACCGAGGCTCAGGGCAATCATGGATTTGAGCGACCCCGGCGCACCGTAGAGGATATTGAGTGTGTGCGTCGCCAAGTACTTATCAACAATGTACTCCGTTGGCGGTCTAACAATACGGGCGTGGGTAAGCGTTCTAAATGACCATCCGGCCACGGGCGGCGGGTCTTCATACGGCGTAGCCATTATTGCGCCTCCGTTGTGTCAGTGCGTCGGTGATGTCGGCTCCACGTCTACCGGCATTAGGCGCGGCCCTAGCACTGCGCGGCGGCTCATACCCATACTGCTTAGCCCGATGAAACAGCGACGCGATGGTGATCCGGTTAGCCCGTTCGGCCGTCTCGAATGACCTCCACTTGCGGGCGACTTCTCCCTTGTAGCCCGGCGACCATCGTTCTACCAGGGCGATGCCACGCTCATCGGGGAATGCGTCGTGTACGGCCATGAGGATGGGCAGCCAGTCGGTGTTATAGTCGCCTTGCGGCGGTAGCACCCCTAGCGCCCGTTCTACCTCAGCGATACTTACCGACACGTCACCCCGCTCGATAGCTGGCCGAACGGGGCGGGGGGCTGGCTCATAGTCACCATCGTAGACCACAAATAGCGCGTTCATTTCGTCCTGGCGGTCTTCGATGTTGCACCCGACAAACTCAGACGCGCCGTACTGCCGGCCGGTCACGGTGAAGTAGCGCAGTTCGTTGTACATCTCAAAACCGGGCTTTTTGACGGAGTGGGGAATAGAGCCACACGCCAGGATATGCAACCCCTTACCCGATGGCGACCGTTCGGTGTAAGAGTTCATCATCTGGACAATCTGCCGGGCCGTGTCATTCAGGCGGCCGTCTTCGGTGAAACAATCGTCAAGGTCGATCCCCACGACGCCGGCGGCAATGGTAAAGACGTAGCCGATACCGGCCCAGCCGTTGCGCTTCTTGGCGGCCCACGCCTCGGCGGCCGTGCCCCAGGTGTCAGGGTTATTGCTGGCCGCCGCCGCGCCCGTATGAGGCGACATGGGTATTTTCTTAGACGTGTAACCGACCCATTGCGAAAGGGTTTTTAATTCCGCTACAGTTTTCACGGTTGGCTCCTATGCGCTTTCGATAATCTCGCCTTGCGGCAACTGGCTAATGACGCGCTCAGCCTCTTCCAGGGGGATGATGATACGCGCCCCCGGCGTTAGTCCGTCGCGCTCGTACTGAATAAAGCCGCGCTTAATCCAGTAGCGAATCACGCGATCCGAACGCCCGGCGCGGCGGGCCAACTCCTCAATGGTCACGTACTGCTTTTGTTTCACTTTTGCCTCCAATGGGGGAATAACCATAAGCACATTATAGACGCGATGACTAATATTGTCAATCATTTCCTCATTGACATATCTAGAATAGTATTGTATTATTGTCTACATGGCCCGCTGCCCTAACTGCAATCAGGAAGTCGAATCCACCGCCCTCGTCGCCGCGTTCAACGACCCGCCCGCCTGGGCATTCTGGGGCGAACCGGGGGCGCGGGGCATCGTGTGCCAGG
>JAYRVN010000006.1:0-13993 GCA_041918535.1 Chloroflexota bacterium | reverse complement strand
TAATCATCTTCACGAAAACGCAGTCGCGCGGCGTCGGGGTCGTTGCCGGAAAAAACGAAGTATTGATCATACTGGCGATACGTGCTGGATTTGCTGATCTCCACCTGGCCGCTATTCAGCACCGCCAGCACCGTGGCGGGGTCACTCAGGGCGACTTTGACCTGCACCTCATAACTCTCCTGGCGTTGCACCCCCTCCAGCGTAATCAGCTTGCGGTAAGGGCTGGACTCGCGTTGCAGAACAAAGGCGTCAATCCTGGCGGCTATTTGTGCGGCTTCCGCCTGGGTGGCGGCTTCGTCAATGGTCAGCAATTGTCGGCCGCGCATGAGCCAGCGCCCATCGCACATGACATCAGTCACATCCCTGCTCTTGCCCGCATAGACAATGCGCGAGTAGATGTTGTCGGGGTGGCTGTTAAAATGCGGCCAGTTATGCACGCCGCCCATCTCCATGAGGACGATGTCGGCGCGTTTGCCAACCTCCAGACTGCCGGTCAGATGCCCCATGTGTAGCGCCCGCGCGCCCTCGACGGTGGCGATCTCAAAGGCTTCGCGCGCCGGCAAATCGGTGGGGTCGTTGCGGCAAACTTTGCCCAATAGAGCGGCCAGGCGCATTTCTTCTAGCATATCCAGGTCATTATTGCTGGCCGCGCCGTCTGTGCCCAGACCGACATGCAGGCCTATTTCGCGCATTTCCGCCACTTTGGCGATGCCGCTGGCAAGTTTGAGGTTGCTGGTGGGGCAATGAGCCACGCCGGCCCCCGATTTTTTCAGGCGCAGCATCTCGCCCCGGTCAATATGCACGCAGTGGGCGGCCAGGAGTTTGGTATCCAACAGACCGTGCCGGGCGTTCCAGGGAACCACCGGCATCTGATGTTGTTGGCGACAGTTATTGGTCTCCAATTCGGTTTCGGCGATATGGGTATGCACCGGCACATCATAGGCCCGCGCCAGGTCGGCGCAAGCGCGCAGCAGTTCCGGCGTGGCCGTATACCAGGCGTGAGGCGAGACGGCCGGCTGGATCAGGGCGTGGCCGTTCCAGGCTTCGATGAAATGGCGGCACAAATCAATGGCGTCCTCATAGCTTTCGGCGTCGGGCGCGGGAAACACCAGCACGGTCTGGCCGAGCAAAGCGCGCATACCGATCTCGGCCGTTTCGGCGGCTATGTGGCTTTCAAAATAGTACATGTCGGCGAATGTGGTGACGCCTGAGCGGATCATCTCGGCGCAGGCCAGGCGCGCGCCCAAGCGCACGAAGGCAGGATTGACAAATTCGCGCTCGATGGGCATGAGATAGCCCAGCCAGACATCTAAACGCAGGTCATCGTTGAGACCGCGCAGGAGCACCATGGGGACGTGGGTGTGGGCGTTGACCAGGCCAGGAATGATGACCTGGTTGGAGCAATCCACGCTTTCGCGGGCGGTGTAGCGTTGGCGCAAAGTTTCGGCCGAATCCACCGCCACAATCGTATTCCCCTGCACCGCCACCGCGCCCTCTTGGAACACCTCCCGTTGGGCGTTCATCGTGATTACCGTACCGCCATGCAACAACACATCCACCATTACCATACCGGCGTATCCTGGGGCAGCCGCCGACGCGGCTCTTGAGCAAACTGGGCCAATTATACAGAAGTTGGGATTGAAGCACACACACCCGCCGCCCGGCTCATAGCCGCCGCTTGGCTGCCAAGCTATAATCCCTATGTGTGACCGGCGGCCGCCGGCGGTGGCAGCGACCGAATCGGCGAAGGGAGTAAAGATAGCCTATGCTTGAGCAAATTGCGCGGGTTGTAAAACGTTACGATGAGATAGAACGGCAGATGACGGATCCGCAAGTGATCGCTGACTATGAAAAACTGACCAAGCTGGCCCAGGAACGCTCCGAGATGGAGCCGATCGTCAGCGCCTATCACGAGTTTATGGCGTTGCAACAGGCGTTGGAGGATACGCGGGAGTTGGCGGCGTCGGCTGAAGACAAGGAGATGGCGGCGTTGGTGGAAGAGGAAATCGGCCGAATCGAAACCCAACAGACAGCCCTCGAACACCAGATGCTCAAACTCCTCATTCCGCAAGACCCCCGCGATGCGCGCAATGTCTTCATCGAAATCCGCGCCGGGGCGGGAGGCGACGAGGCCGCTATCTTTGCCGGCGACTTGCTGCGGCTCTATCTACGTTACGCCGAGGCGCAAGGTTGGAAGAGCGAATTGGTCGATGAAAACCGCATCGGCGTCGGCGGCTACAAAGAAGTGATCCTGGCTATCCGGGGCAAAGGCGCCTATTCTCGCCTCAAGTTTGAAAGCGGCGTCCACCGCGTGCAACGTGTACCGGTAACCGAGGCTTCCGGCCGCATCCACACCAGCACCGCCACCGTCGCCGTCATGCCGGAGATTGATGATGTGGACATTGCCATTGACGAGCGCGATCTGGAGGTCACCACGACCTTCTCCTCCGGGCCGGGTGGTCAACACATGCAAAAGAACGCCACCGCCGTGCGCATTTTGCACAAGCCCACCGGCATCATGCTCAAAATCCAGACCGAGCGTAGTCAGACCCAGAACAAACGCTTGGGAATGGCCATCCTCCAATCCCGGCTGCAAGAGATGGAAGATGAGAAGCAACATGCGGCAATTGCAGCCGACCGCCGCTCACAAGTGGGTACAGGCGAACGCAGCGAGAAGATTCGTACCTACAATTACCCACAAAGCCGGGTGACTGATCACCGCATCGGCTACAGCAGTTACAACCTGGCAGCGGTCATGGATGGCGATATCGCTCAATTCATTGATCGGCTGACGGTTGCGGATGAGACGAGCAAGCTGGCGGCGTTGAGCGTCTAAGCCCAGGTTAGACAGGGACGGCCGTGAAAGAAAGCTTACGGGCATTGTTGCACGGGTTGATTGATTACGCCGGTCTCTTTCCACCGGCCAGTTTGCCGTTAGGGCCAGCGCTGGCAAACTATGCCCGCTATCGCAGGGAGCCGGAGCAGTGGCTGTTAGGGCGCTTCATTTTGCCGGCCGGACAATTGGCAGCCCTGAACGACGAGTTGATGGCGTGGTTTACGCCGGAGCAGCCATTGCCGTTGGCATTGCTGTATGCATCGGGTTCGGCCGATAAATTGGCCTGGGACGCGGCGCGCGTGCGCTATGGGGAACGCTTGCGCCTGGAGGCGCTGGAAATGCGCTTGCCGGCGGAGGGGAAGGCGGCGGCGTTTTTGGCGGCGAGCAGGGAGGCGTTGGATTCGGCCGAATTTTCTTCCTTACCCATCTTCCATGAACTCCCCTTCAACGCCGCCTGGGACGCCCGCCTGGAGCCCGCCATCGCCGCCCTGGCAGAGCACCAGGCGCAGCGCGGCGCGCCAACCGGGTTCAAGCTGCGCTGCGGCGGCCTGACGCCGGAAACCGTGCCCACCGCCACACAGGTTGCTCGCGTCCTGGCGTTATGTCGAGATTACGGCCTGCCGCTCAAGGCTACCGCCGGTCTTCACCATCCCTTGCCCCGGTATGATCCGGCGGTGGGGACGACGCTGCACGGCTTCCTCAACCTCTTCGGCGGCGGTCTGCTGGCGCATAGCTGTCGGCTCTCCCAGGCAGACCTGGCAACACTCTTGATGGAAGAAAACCCGGCCCGCTTTCGCCTGACCGACGTGACCTTTGGTTGGGGCCAATGGCAGGTGACGCTGGCCCAAATCGAAACCTTGCGCCGCACGGCGCTCATCGCTTACGGCAGTTGCAGCTTTGACGAACCGCGTGACGACCTGCGCGGGCTAGGCTGGCTCTAAACGGCCGGTCACCGACTGGATTAACTTATGCGCACAGCCTTTGTTCCGGTTTCGGCCGAATCCCATTTTCCCCTGGAAAACCTGCCCTACGCTATCTTCAGCCCGCCGACCGGCGGCGCGCCGCGCGCGGGCGTCGCTATCGGCGATTTTGTCTTAGACCTGTCCGAACTAGAGGCGGCCGGTCTGCTCCCCACGCGCTTCTTCGACCAGCCCACCCTCAACGCCTTCATGGCCGCCGGTCGTCCAACCTGGCGCGCCGTGCGCGCCCGCCTGCAACACCTCTTGCGCGCCGACACGCCTGACCTGCGCGACAACGCCGCCTTACGCGCCCGCGCCTTGCAGCCGATGTCCGGCGTCACTTTGCATTTGCCCGCCGCCATCGGCGACTACACCGACTTCTACTCGTCGCGGGAACACGCCACCAATGTCGGCGTCATGTTTCGCGGCCCGGAAAACGCCCTAATGCCCAATTGGTTACACCTGCCGGTGGCGTATCACGGGCGAGCCAGTTCGGTGGTGGTCAGTGGGAGGGATGTGATTCGGCCGAATGGTCAAACCCTCGCTCCCAACGCCGACACCCCCACCTTCGGCCCTAGCCGCCAAATGGACTTCGAGCTGGAAGTCGGCTTCTTCATCGGTCCCGGCAATGCTTTGGGGCAACCCATTCCCATCCAAAACGCCGCCGAACACATCTTGGGTCTAGTTCTGGTCAACGACTGGAGCGCCCGCGACATTCAACGCTGGGAATACCAACCGCTTGGCCCCTTCCTCGCCAAAAATTTGGGCACTTCGATCTCCCCCTGGATCGTCACCCTGGACGCCCTCGAACCGTTCCGCTGCCCCTCCCCCGTCCAAGACCCGCCGCCGCTGCCCTACCTGCACAGCCAGGGCCCGTGGGCTTATGACATCCAGTTGGAAGTTCACCTGCAAAGCGCGCTTATGGCCGCGCCCCGGGTCATCAGCCGTTCCAATTTTCGTTATCTCTATTGGAACATGTGCCAACAAATCGCCCACCACACCAGCGCCGGTTGCGATCTGCGTCCTGGCGACCTGCTGGCCTCCGGCACAATCAGCGGCCCCACACCGGACTCGTATGGCTCGCTGCTGGAGCTGGCCTGGCGCGGCGCTCGCCCGCTAACTCTGCCCACTGGAGAAACTCGCGCTTTTTTGGAGGACGGCGATCGGGTCACGCTAACCGGTTGGTGCCAGGGAGAAGGCTATCGCGTCGGTTTCGGCCAAGTCACCGGCCGGCTCTTGCCCGCCCTCGCCTGGCCGCCGGCAAGTGAGTAATTCATGAGTGTTTCCGGCCGCCCCCACCTGCGGCCGATCGCCTCCGTCTGGGCTGATCTGTCCACTCTAGCGCGCCAGCACAATTGCCTTGCCATTCGATTGTGATAAAATGAACAGACGCTACAGTGCGCCGAATTGAGAGGTCACACCAGATACTGTGACCAACTATCTCTTAAAAGTCATTCACAACATACGGAGTGAGTGACTATTTTCTGTCTAGGGAATGGTGAGGTGATATGAATCGTAACACCAGACACTTTCTGACCGCCGGCGTTTTGGTTGTCGTTGCCACCTACCTGGTGCATCTTCTATTGCATGCCATCTACATCTTGCCCCAGGCAGCCAGCTCACAAGCCGGCCCGATTGATCAGTTATTTGCCGCCCATTTCTGGCTGATTTCCTTCCTTTTCTCGTTGGTGGTGGTTTTCATGGGCTATGCCATCTTCGTTTTCCGGCGCAAACCCGGTGAAGAGGGCGAGGGTGAATATACGCACGGCAACACCACGCTCGAAGTAACCTGGACCGTATTGCCCCTCATGCTGGTGATCGGCTTTGGGGTCTGGGGATCGCAGGTGTTGATCAACATCACCGCCCCGGCGCCAAACGAGATGGTGATCAAAGTGATCGGCCAACAGTGGGACTGGTCTTTTGAATATCCGGAGCAAAAAGGGGTGAAATCCAACGAATTGGTCTTGCCGATCAATCAGCCGGTGCGCCTTGAGATGCAAGCCCTTGACGTGTTGCATTCATTCTGGCTGCCGGAGTTCCGGGTCAAGCAAGACCTCGTGCCCGGCCGCACGACGATTTTACGCATCACGCCCACCCAGACCGGCAATTTTGAGTTGCGCTGCGCGGAGATTTGCGGCATGTCTCATTCAGGCATGCGGCGACCGGTGCGGGTAGTGAGTTCGGCCGAATTTGATGCCTGGGTGTTGGCCGCTCAACAACTCCCTGGCGATCCCGTGGCGCGGGGCGCTATCTGGTATGAACAGTTTGGCTGCAGCGGTTGCCATAGCCTGGATGGCTCCGTAAAAGCCGGCCCCACCTGGAAAGGCCTCTATCAGAACCAACAAGTTCTGACCGACGGCTCCAGCGTGACTGCGGATGACGAATATATCCGCACATCCATCAACAATCCCGCCTTGCAAATCGTCGCCGGTTATCCGGCCAACATCATGCCGGCCAATTTCGCCGCCCAATTCCAGGTGATCCAGAGTGACTATGCCGGCCAGGGCGTGGATGTGAATATCTTGGAAGAGTTGCTGGCTTACATCAAGACAATCCAATAAGTCGTCTGCTTGGCGAAGATAGGGCAATTATCGGCCGATGTCGAAGGATAAGGAGAACAAATTATGGAGTTGCTGCTGAAATCCACGCGCTCACGCGCCGCCCGCACGCTCGTAGCCGGCCTTTGGGGTGGAGCCGTCGGGTACGCCATCTATTACGTGCTCCGCCTGCTGTTATACTTTGTTGTGGGCGCAGCCGGCCTTTCGGCCGCAATCACCGGATTCGTGCTGCCGGCGCTGGCTTTTGTACTGGTCGCCCTCCACATCTTCGTCGGCTTAGGTTCCGGTCTGGGCATGTTCCGCCACACCCTCATGGGAAAAATCCTCTACTACGGCGCAGGCACGGCGCTTATCTGGGGGTTGCTTGGTCAGGCGATTGGGTTCGGTCTCGGCTTCGGCCTCGTGGCTGGCATCCGCGCCGCCGCCGGCATGACCCCCAACCCCGACGCCGCCATGACTCTGGGAGCCATCTTCAGCATTCCCGGCTTCCTGATTGGCAGCGGTGTGTTGACCGACTGGCTAAAATGGGCGGTAGGCCTGTCCACCTCGCTTCACCATGGCGCGCCGGAAGGCGAACCGGAATGGATGCGCTATTTCAGCATTGACGTCAATCACAAAGTCATCGGCATCCAATACGCCGTCACCAGTCTGTTCGTTCTACTGGTCGGCGGCGCGCTGGCCGTCATCTTCCGCCTGGAACTGGTAATGCCCGGCATGCAGTTCTTGCGCACCGATCAGTACAACACCCTTTTCAGCGCCCACGGCATCATCATGATCGCCAGCATCCTCCTCGGCGTCGGCGCGCTGGTGAACTATCTGGTGCCGGTGATGATTGGGGCCGGAGATATGGCTTTCCCCCGCCTGAATGCCCTTAGCTTCTGGATATCTGTGCCTTCCGCCGCCTTAATTATCACGGGCATGTTTGTGCAGGGTGGCTGGGATACCGGCTGGGTGGGCTATCCTCCTCTAAGCATCAAGACCTCGGCGGGGGTGTTGCTCTTCCTTCTCGGGTTCTACTTCAACGGCTTTTCCTCTATTGCCAGTTCGATCAACGTCTTGGTGACCACGGCCACTATGCGCGCGAAAGGCATGAGCTTATTCCGTATGCCCATTTTTGTCTGGACGGCCATTTCCGCTTCCTTGATTCAGTTCACCGCCACCCAGACAGTAGGCGTGGCCCTGACGATGGTGGTGGCGCAACGCATATTGGGTTTGGGCTTTTTCAACCCAACGCCGGCCGGCGCGGGTATCCCTGTCGGCGACCCGATCCTCTATCAGCATTTATTCTGGTTCTATTCGCATCCGGTCGTATATGTGTTTGTCCTGCCCGGTCTGGGCATCATCAGCGAGCTATTGCCCGTATTTTCGCGCAAGCCGCTCTTCGGCTATCGGTGGGTCGCCTTGTCCAGCTTGGGCATCGCTTTAGTCGGTTTTCTGGTATGGGCGCATCACATGTTCACCTCCGGTATGCCGGATGCCCTGCGCATTCCTTTCATGCTCTCCACCATGCTGGTCGGTGTACCAACGGGAGTGAAATTCTTTAGCTGGTTGGGCACCTTATGGGGCGGCAAAATCGAATTCCCCACGCCGATGTTGTTTGTTTTGGGCGCGATTTCCGTCTTTCTGATCGGCGGGGTAACCGGGCCTATCCTGGCAACGGTTCCAACCGATTTGGCCCTGCATGATAGTTATTGGGTCGTTGGGCACTTCCACGCCACCATGTTTGGCGGGTACATCTTCCCCTTCTTTGCCGCACTCTACTACTGGTTCCCGAAGATCACCGGGCGTATGTATAACGAGCGCCTGGGCAAACTGCACTTTTGGTTAATGGTGCCAGGCTTCTGGGTAATGAGTCTGAGCCAGATGGCAGCCGGGCTTGCCGGGATGCCCCGGCGGTATGCGGATTACGGAGCGAACTGGGGCATTCACGCCGACGGCAGCGGTATTGCCGTGAGCACGTTCCAGGCCTGGGTAACCGTGGCGGGGTTGATCATCGCCTGGTCGGTGTTGATTATGCTGTACAACCTGGTCAGCAGCGCGCGTTCGGCCGAACGCGCCGTCGAGAACCCCTGGCCTTCACAGTCACCGGAAAGGGTAGCTGCCACGCCCCTGCCGGAGTTCAATTTCGTTCGGCCGATCGAGGTGGTGGGCGAGCCCTATGGTTATGGCCTGCCTGACGCCAAATATGTTCAACTTGTGCCCTCCGGGGACTAAGCGCGCAGGAAGGGAGTAAAAAAACATGCTGGAAAGAAAGTCGGCGGCCTACACCCTGATCTTCCGGGTCTTCGTTATCCTGGCCGTATTGACGGCGGTGGAGTATGTCCTCAGCCAGATGAACGCCTCGGCCGTATTCCTCTTCATCATAGCCGTGTTGAAGACGGGCTTGATAGTCAACTATTTTATGCACGTTTACCGTTTGTGGCGTGAGGAGGAACACGCATGAGCGCCCTGGCTACGTCTGTTCAAGACCACGAAGCACACGATCATACTGGCCTTAGCCTGTCGCCGGCCGCCCAACTCCGCGCGAACCGGCTGGGACTGTGGCTTTTTTGCGTCTCGGAAATCTTTCTGTTTGTCGCTCTGCTAGCGGCGCGTTTCTATCTCTGGCGAGACACGGCGGGAGCCACGGTGCGGCCCGACCTGGATCAGTTATTAGGGCTAGTGGCGACGTCGGTCTTGCTGCTGAGCAGCTATTTTATGGTGCGGGCAGAAACAGCCATTGCCCATAATGAGCGCGGCAAATTCGGCAACAGCCTGCTGCTAACCTTCATTCTGGGGGCGCTTTTCCTGGTGGGCGTGGTCGGCTTTGAGTGGGGCGTCTTCGGCATTGAATTGGGCGGCCATACGGCGCTGAAGTTGACCGATGGTGCATTCGGCGCGGTCTTCTATGCCATGACGGGGATGCACGCGCTGCACGTTCTGACGGGTCTGATATTCATTTTGTTAGTGTGGCGGAATGGGCGGCGGGGAGGATATTCGGCCGAATCCCATTGGGGCGTCGAAGCCTGCGCTATTTACTGGCATTATGTCGACGTCGTCTGGGTCTTCTTTTACCCGACGCTCTATCTCATCGGCCACGTCGTCGGCGCACACGGCTGAACCCAACCCGGCGTCCCAGCCGGCCAACGATTCGCCCCTGGCGGCGGTGCAATGACATGCGACGGAGGATGGAGGGCGACTTCATCCTCCGTTTTATTTAGGCGAGCCAAGCCCTATGGATGACATCACGCGACAGGCATTGCGTTCATGGGAGTGGCGGCCGGACGTGATCGCGCCGCTCCTGCTCTTCCTGGCGCTCTTCAGCCTGGGTTGGTGGCGGTTGCGCCGCCTGGCGCGGGAACCTGGACGCTCCCGGCCACAATTGGCGGCCGGCTGGCGCTTGGTCGTCTATTGGCTAGGCGTGAGCAGTGTGGCCCTGGCGCTGGTATCCCCATTAGACGTTCTGGCCGGGCAACTCTTCTTCATGCACATGATCCAGCACATGTTCCTGATCATGTTGGCCCCGCCGCTGATCTGGTTGACCAACCCGATGCCCGTATTGGTGTGGGGATTACCAATGACATGGCGGCGCGCGATCGGCCGATTCCTCTTCCAGCAAAATGCGCCCGGTCGCGCCACCCTCTATCGCCTCACCGGCCCGGCAACAAGCTGGTTCCTCTTCTTCATGGTTCTTTGGGGTTGGCATAGCCCCGATGCCTACGATCTAACGCTCCGCAATCCTTTTGCCCACAACGTTGAACACATCACCTTTTTTGCGGCCTCCATGCTCACCTGGTGGCATATCACCGGCGCCGGGCCGCGCTGGCACAAACGCTTTGGCTATCTAGGCCGCGCCATCTTTGCCCTATCCTTCGTGCCCGTCAACATGATCTTGGGCGTCTCCATTGCCCTCGCGCCCGCGCCTATCTACGCCTACTACACGACAGTCCCCCGCCTGTGGGGTCTCTCTGCCCTCACCGACCAACAAATCAGCGGCGTCATCATGTGGATACCTGGCAGCGAAATGCACATCTACGCGGTGATCATCCTGGTGGCGCGCTGGCTGCGAGCGCAGGAGCGCGACGTTGCGGCCCGGCCGGCCACCGACGCTCCCAAGCCGGCCGATGACCGCACACTAACGGGAGATGCCTTGAACAAGGTAACTTGATGAAATCTGCCGGCTTAGCCCTGACTCTATGTTTGCTGTTGACCCTCTGGAGCGGCGCGCTTTCGCGGGTGGCGGCGCACGGCGGGGGGACGCCCCAACTGGTCAACGCGCCGGTTGGCGCTTTCCTGATGACCGCCTGGACCAGCCCCGCTCCGCTGCGAGTGGGCGTCGTGCATGTGACAGTCGCCCTGGCTGAAGCCGTGTTAACGGAAAACGGCGCGCAACCGGGCGAACCGGCTCTGGGCCAATCGGTCCAACTGACGCTGACGCCGCCGGCCGGCGGCAACCCTGTCATAGCGCGGTTGACCCACGCTCAAGCCGCCAATAAACTATTCTATGAGGCGGATGTATCTGTGCCCCAAGCCGGAAACTGGCTCTTCTCGCTGGCGGTTAACGGGGAGTCAGCGCAACATTTTTCGGCGCAGGTGGAAAATCGCCAGGGATTGCCGATCCGGGCAATTATCGCGCCGTTGGCCGCGCTCGTGTTGGCTGTGTGGATCCGCGCACAAAGGAGGCGCAGATGAAACGGGTGTTCAGTCGGCAACATAGATGGAAGACCCTCTTGATCTTACTGTTAGACATCGCCTTCATCCGGTTGGGCATCTGGCAGTTGGATCGGCTTGACCAGCGTCGGGCGGCTAATATCTTGGTAGCCCAACGCGTCAACGCGCCGCCGCTGCGGCTGAATGATCTGCCGGCGACAACAGACTGGTTCGATCTGGTCAACCGCCGGGTCACCGCTGAGGGTGAGTTTGACGTCGATCGGCAAATCATGGTTCAGTTTCAGACCTATGAGGGGCGGCCGGGCGTGTATCTGCTGACGCCTCTGCGCTTGACAGGCAGCGATCAGGCTGTCCTGGTCAATCGGGGCTGGCTGCCGTTGGATCAGGCGGATCCTACACAATGGGCGCAAGCCACCGCCGGCGGTGTAATCACGCTCACTGGCTATCTACAGACAGCCGGCCGCCCCGATCCAGGCGCTACCGTAGCGCCTGGCTCCAGCCCATTCCAGCCCGAAGCCTTGCGCTTGAATGTGCCGGAACTCCAGGCCCAGATAGCCTATCCGACGCTGCCAGTTTATTTGTTGGAAGCGCCGCCCACACCCCCCCAAACGGGGCCGCCTTATCGCCTACAGCCTAACATTGACCTGTCGGAAGGCCCGCATCTAAGTTACGCCCTTCAATGGTTCGCGTTTGCCGTCATTTTTAGCGGGGGCTATGTTTATTACTTGCGCCGGTCGCTGGTCGGCCGGTCGGATTAGCCACAACCTAGAAAGGATTGCGATTGCCCGGAAATGTCACTATAATGTCACTATAGCTTGCGGCCGGCTTATCGGCAGGCAGGGTGATGTTGAGGCGTGAGGCAATTATGTGGGAACGGATTCGGCCGAAAGAAGGTTGGTTAACGCTACTCCTGCCCTGGATGATGGTGATGGTCGCGGCGTTAGCCATTCGCGAAGCCGAATTAGTGCGCCGCTACAATCTTTTTTCGATTCTAGGCTTAACGGCAACCGTAGGCTTTGTGGCCGGGATCGCCCTGGCCAAGAGTCAATTCCCCGCCCTGACGGCGCATATCTACTCCCTGGTGTACGGTTTGTTCACTTTCGCCGTCATAATCGGCCGAACCCTGGCCCAAGAATTGACCTGGCGTGAGCGCGTGACCGACATCGTCACCCGCCTGGCCGATTGGGTGACACAAGTTTTTCACGGCTCCAGCAGCCGCGACTCCCTTATCATCGTCATGTACACCACGCTCATCTTTTGGGTGCTAGGCTATACGACCGCCTGGTATACCCTGCGCCGCCTCCACATTTGGCGTGTCATCTTGCCCAGCGGACTGGTGCTGTTGAGTGTCGTGTATTACTACTTCGGCCCCAGGCCCCTTATTTTTTATCTGGCCGTCTATGCCGTGTTGGCCCTACTCTATGTGGCGCAAACTTTTCTCGTGGTCAACCAAAGCAAGTGGGATCAGGAACAGGTGCGGTATAGCCCCCACATCAACGGCAGTTTCTTGCGCAGCAGCTTATTGGTGGCATTGGTCGCTCTGGCGGTTGCCTGGAGCTTGCCCACCCTGGCGGCCAACGCTGCCGTCACCGATGTGGTGGGGCAAGTCAATCAACCCTGGCGTGAGTTTCGCGATTGGTGGCAACGCGGTTTTGCGGCTTTGGATTCCTCCTACACGCAAGCCCCGGCCGATCCTTACCAGGCCAGCCTGGAACTAGGCGGCCCGCGCCAGGTGAGCGATTACCCGGTGATGGATGTTTACGTTGAGCAGCCATTACCTTATGCCTATTGGCGCAAAGAAATCCTTGATACCTACAATCCTCAGGCGCGTCAATGGGAAACTGTGAGCGGCGAGACGCAAGTTCATTTTCCTGAAGAGGGCGCGATCAACACGCCGGCCGCTCTCGGCCGCGCCCTAGTGTCCCAGATTTTCGTCAACTATGTGCCCAATGCCGGGACCATCTTTAGCACTCCAGAATTTCTCAATAGCGATCGCGCCGTATTGATCAAGACCACGCTCGATCCTGAAGGGAAAACCCTGGTTTCAGCCGTGCGCGCGCGCTTTCAGATGCAACAAGGGGATCGTTATCAGGTGGTGTCACAATTTAGCACGGCAGATGCCGAGAGCCTGCGCCAGGCGACGGTCGATTACCCCACCTACATTCGTGAGCAATATCTGACTGTGCCGGCCGGCATCAGTCAACGCACGCTCGATCTGGCGGCGCGTCTGGCAACTCCGCGGGACAATCCCTATGACAAGGCCACAGCTATTCAGGGCTACTTGCGCGGTAACATCACCTACAACGATCAAACGCCGGCCCCGCCGCCGGGAGCAGAGCCGATTGATTATTTGTTGTTTGTCTCTCGGCAGGGCTACTGCAATTATTATGCCTCGGCTATGGTGATCATGTTGCGGTCACAGGGCATTCCGGCGCGGTTGGCGCGTGGGTATGCGGCCGGCGAGTACATGCCGGCGGCCGGGGCGTATCGCGTGCGCGCGAAGGATGCGCATACCTGGGTGGAGGCTTATTTTTCTGAATACGGTTGGATTCCGTTTGAGCCGACCACAGCCATAGCGGCCATTTCACGACAGGATTCCGCTCTCGGCGCTCTCAACGACGGCCCCGATTTTGATCCCAATGACCTGCAACGGGACGATTTATCTAAGCTTCTAGAAGAGGAGTCGCAAGATACCAATCCCACGAATGGTCTGGGAGAGCGCGGGCCGAACACCGGCCTTCTGCGGGGGCTAGGGCGGGCGTCTGTGTTGGTGGGAATGGCGGTGGGGGTTGTGGGGCTGGCGTTTGGAGCTGTGGTATTGGCCCGCCGGTACAACCGCAGGGTAGAAGGGGATGTCGTGAAGAGTTACTATCGGTTATCGCAATGGGGGAGATGGTTGGGCGTGGAAATTCGGCCGAATCAGACCCCTTACGAGCGCGCCGACCTCATCATCCAGGCCGTGCCCGAAGGCGCCGCCGCCATCAACCGCT
>JAYRVN010000005.1:0-5467 GCA_041918535.1 Chloroflexota bacterium | reverse complement strand
GGATTGCTTGATAGGCGGCGCGCCGTTATTTTTGGTGGAGCGTTTACCACCCTCGCCGACACCCACGCCAACGCCGACGCTAACGACGCCTGCGCCGACGACAGCCCCAACAGCGACACCCCGGCCAACGGCTACGGCGGCAGCGGTCATAAGTGGTCAGGCGGAGGGGGAAAATTCGGCCGAATCCCTCCCTCCTGCGCTTCCCCCAACCCGGCTTATCCTGGTCATTGCCGCCCTCATCAGTCTGGCCGCCGTCGGCTTGTGGCGGCTGTTCAAGGAAGCGTGACATGGCAGAAAAAGTATTAGTGGTTGAAGACGAGATCACCTTGTTAGAGACCCTGGTCTACAATCTAAAACGCCAGGGCTATACCGCCCTAAGCGCGGCAGATGGGCGGGTTGGTCTGGAAACGGCGCGCCGCGAACGGCCCGATCTGATCATCCTGGATGTCATGTTGCCCGGCATTGACGGCTTTGAGCTTTGTCGTGTCGTGCGTCGGGAGATGAACGTCCCGATCATCATGCTGACGGCCAAGGCGGACGAGGTAGACAAGATAGTCGGCCTGGAAATGGGAGCGGATGATTACCTGACCAAGCCCTTCAGTTTGCGGGAATTGTTGGCGCGGGTGAAAGCGCAACTGCGCCGCACCCGGCTTCTGCGCGAGGAGTTGGGCGCTGAAGCCGTTGGGCCGGGCGCCGCCCAAGAGATGAAATTCGGCAACCTGGTCATTGACCTCTCTCGCCGTGAAGTGCGGTTGGCGGACGAGCCGTTGCATCTCAAGCCCAAGGAGTATGAGTTGCTGCTCTTTCTGGCGCGCAATCGCGGCATTGCGCTCTCGCGTGATCTGATCCTGGATCGGGTGTGGGGCTGGACAACGCTGGGCGCAGGCACGCGCACAGTGGATGTGCATGTGCGTTGGTTGCGGGAGAAGATTGAGCCGGATGCTGAATGGCCTCAGCGCATCGTGACGGTGCGCAGCGTGGGCTATCGGTTTGAGGGGTGATGTGGGGCAGCGTGGGGTGTTGATCCTGGCGATTGGGGTGGGGGTAGCCTTGGGCGGGCTGGCCTGGCTGCGGCGTGAGCCGGCGTGGGGCGCAGCCGCGGTCGTGGCGATGATCGGGTTGGCTGGATGGGGCTGGTGGTTGGAGCGGACGTGGATTCGGCCGATTCGCCGCCTCACGCACAATCTCGATCAACGCCACCGCGGCCACCCCACCAGCCGTTACTTACCTGCCGGCTCCGGCGATCCGGCGCGTCTTGTTAACGCCTTCAACCAGTTCCTCGAAGACTACGATGCCCAGATCACATCGCTCACTGCCGAGTTGCAGCGCGCACGGAACGTGCTGCACAATATGGCCGACGGCATCATCATCGCCGATAGCGCCGGCGTGGTTAGCTTTGTTAACCCGGCGGCGTGTCAACTCCTCAACCGGGCCGCTGACGACTCGCGGGGCCGCTCGGTCGCCGAGGTCGTGCGCCAGCATGAAATCATCGAGTTGTGGCAACGTTGTCAGGCGCAGCAAACAGAACAGACGGGCGCAGCCGAGCTTGGCTCCGGAAAACTATTCTTGCAGGTGATTGTCGCGCCCCTGTCCGGCGGCGGCGCGCCCGGCTACCTGTTGATTCTGCAAGACCTGACCCAGGTGCGGCGCTTGCAGACCGTCCGGCAGGATTTCATCAGCAATATCTCCCATGAACTGCGCACACCTCTGGCCTCGCTGCGGGCAGTTATCGAAACGCTACAAGATGGCGCGCTGGACGATCCCCCCGCCGCCCAACGTTTTCTTGGCCGGGCCGAAGCCGAAGTGGACACGCTGACGCAGATGGTGGAGGAGTTGTTGGAACTTTCGCGCATTGAATCAGGCCAGGTTCCTTTGCGTTTAGCCGCCGCGCCTGTGCCGAAGATTATTCTGCCGGCGGTTGAGCGTCTACAGCCCCAGGCGATGCGGGCGGAGCTAAGGGTGGACGTGCAATTATCGGCCGATTTGCCGCCGGTGTTAGCCGACGCCGCCCGCGTCCAGCAGGTGGTCTTGAACTTATTGCACAACGCCATCAAATTCACGCCGCCTGGAGGGACTATCACCGTCGAGGCCGGCCTGTCACCGCAGCACCCCAACGCGCTTTTGGTGAAGGTCAGCGATACCGGCATCGGCATTCCCGCCAGGGATTTGCCGCGCATCTTTGAGCGATTTTATAAGGGAGACCGCGCCCGCGCGCGCGGGGGAACGGGATTGGGTTTGGCGATTGCCAAGCACATTGTCCAGGCGCATGGCGGCCAGATTTGGGCCCGGAGCCGGGAAGGGAAGGGGAGTCAGTTTTTCTTCACCCTGCCGCTGTCGGATAGATGAGGTCCGTCAAGCCTCTGCCGCCTACAAGCGTTTGGTCCAGGCCGGGTTGGCATACTTTTCCGCGCACAAAGCTTCGGCGCGAGCTAACTCCGTCGCTGTCAAGCCCGCTTCGACAAAGTCCAGCGCCAGGGCTTGGGCAAAGCCCTGGCGTAAACAAGCGGCCGCCTCAGCCAGGCTCAACTGCCGCCCGCGCAATCCTTCCGCCAACGTCGTGGCGCGCCAGCGCAGCCGATTCTTGAGAGCCAGCCGTTGGCCCGGCAAGTCGAAAGCCAATCCCTCAGCCACGCGGGTAATATCACCAAACAGCGGCAAGGCCCCATGCTGCAATACAATCCCCCGCTTGCGCATTTGGGCGCTGCCGATCAGTTTGCGCTGGCCTAGCGTGATTTCATAATCCGATGGCCCGTCAAAACACGCCGGGCCGGACTCGCCTTTATCCTCATAGTAAGATTGGGCGCGCTCCGGTTCCACCCCAAGGGCGCGCAAAGCTGCTAACAGGCCGGTTGACAGGCGGCGATAGCTTTCCAGCACCCCCCCACGGACGCGCGCCTCGTTTTCTGGGGCGCACAGCATGTAGGTGGCTTCGTCAATGTGCAGAACGGCGCGCCCGCCGGTGGGACGGCGCACGACATCCCAACCTAAGGCGGCGCAACGCTCGAAATCCACCACGTCCCAGGGCTGGGCTTGCCCGAGGGAGAGACATGGCGGTTGCCAACCGTAGAGCCGCAAGGTGGGCGGACTATCGCCGGCGGCCACAGCTTCGGCGATGGCTTCATCCACGGCCATGTTGAGCGCGCCAGGCAATGCGCCGCTCTCGATCAAGCGCCAGGTGGCGGGTTCTAGCGGTTCCACACGTGTTCGTTCAACCTTGCGGGTGGGCACGGTGACAATAAGTTTAGGGCGTTCAAAGCGGTCGGACATGGCGCGCCAGAGTGAGTCAGGGTCGTCTAGCCGGCGTAGTTCCAGCCCAAATGGGGCAGGGTCAGGGTTTCGGCCGAATTTCCCGGCTGCAACACCTCCGCCCCCACGACCTCCGCCACGGCCACATCATGGTCGCCGCCCACATCTACCAGTTGCACCAGTTTGCATTCCAGGTAGGCCGCTGCGCCAGGCAGCACCGGGCAACCTAACATAGGGCTGAGGGTGTACGCCACGTCCGCCAACTTGTCCGGATTCTTGGCGTGTGGCTTGGTATAGCCCTTGATAGCATCCGCGTTACTTTTCTGGAAAATGTTGATCACAAAAGCTCCGCTCTCGGCGATCAACTGATGAGAATGGGCTTTTTTCGCCAGGCCAAAAGCCACTAGGCGCGGCGTAAATGATACCTGCATGATCCAATTCGCCACCATGGCATTATAAGCATCACCGGCGTGGCTGGTAACGGCGTAAAAACCGTAGGGCATCAGGTGGAGAGCATCTTTGATCGGGTCAGTGGACATATAATTGCCTTGCGTGAATGCAGCAGATTCGAGGCGACTGCCAAGGGTGTGGGCAGCGCGTCATTGAAGAGCGGTCGGGATGGTGACGGGCGCGCCGGCCAGGCGATGTTCCATATCCGACAAGGCTTGTTCCAATTGCGCCTGGCGTAAACTGGTGGTCACATCGCCGCGGGTGCGTTCCAGCACGCCGCGCACCGTGTCCACCCGGCGGCGCAGACCGTCGGTAATGCTGTCATGAAAATCCAGGCTCATGAGCAGGCTATAGATTTCGTCCATCAGGCCCAGGAGTTGTTCCGCTTCCTGGCTATGGCCGGGCCGGATGATGTCGAGAATCCGCCGGCGCAATTCGGTGGCAGCTTCGGACAAGCCGTTGAGCCAGGTGCTGCCTTCTACGCCCAGGTCGTCTGGGGTGGGGACGGGTTGACGGCGCAAGAAGGCGTAGAGCAAGCTGGCTTCAACGTACTCTTTGAGGGCATCCTGGGTGTAGCCGGCATAATATATCTTAGGCAGGGCTTGCGAGCGGGCAATGAGTGAATGCGCAGCCTGGCGGGTGTCGGTTAACATGGATTCGGCCGATTCCCACTCCTCTCGATGAATCCCGCGAATGGTTTGCGCGCTCAAGCGGATGAGGGTGCGTGAATCTTGCAGGGCCCGCTCCCGCGCGGCATCTTCCGCCTCGAACCCACTCCGAATTCCCTCCAAAATGTCCGCTAAATCCGACATGTCGCCTCCGCCAAGCCTATTTCTCAGGGTCGTCTTCGCGTGGGAAGCGGAAAAACTGATCGGCAATAGAGGTTTGTTGGGGCAGACGAATCTCCCCGAACTGGCGCTCATAGTTGGCGACATTTTGCGCCAGCGCCATTTGCAACATCTTCGCGTGCATGGGGGACATGATCACGCGCACGACGACATTGCCTTTGGGCATACGCGGCAAGACCTGAGCGAAGTCCAATACAATTTCACCGGGCGAGTTGGAGATAAAAGCCAGATTCGCATAGACAACAGGGGTGTTTTGAGGAATGTCTATAGTCAGGCGCTTGATGGAAGGTTCCGGCGCCACAGGCTGATTGGGCGCAATGGGTGTGTCGCTCATAAGGTCTCACCTTGCCGCCGCTTGACGGCTAACGTAACCCTTCGATAGAAAACGATTGATTGAGGACGGTGAACACGGCCGAGTCGGCATTGATCGGGCGTTGGAAGCTGACAGAGAAGGGCAGGGTCTGGCCGGTGTTTACAATCCAGGGGAAGCCGGGATTGGTGGAGAGGATCAGGAAAACGGTACCCTGGCTCACCAATGTAATGCCGGTTTCCGGCACAACCAAGGTTTGGTCGCCGCTGTTGGTGATTTGGCCCTGCAATTGGAGACTGGTGCCGTCAATAGAGACCTCGCCGCTGAAGAGATCAACCCGCACGGAATCGGCCGAATCGCTTGTCGGCGTGAAAGGAATGCGCACTTCAATCTCTGCCCCGGAATCAACCCGTTGTACCCTCAAGGTCAAAGCTGAAGATTGCAACTCACGCGGAATCTGGTAACCTGCCGTCGCCTGGGTTGTCTCGCCCGGCCCCAGCACCGTCCCCAGCGGCGGATAATTACCCAATTGAGCCGCCGCCGGATTGTTGGCGTATTGGTTGCCCAAATCATCCGCCAACGTCAGACGCAAGAAGGAGAGATCAAAACTATT
>JAYRVN010000004.1:0-8413 GCA_041918535.1 Chloroflexota bacterium | reverse complement strand
GTATGACAACCCTTGGGCCTTCATCCCATAGTATTGCGTCATTACCACCGAAATCAACGCGACCGACAGCGTAAAATTCAAATCGGTGGCCGCCGCCCGCACAAACGGCACGAGCGAATAATCAGCGTCATCCGGATTCACGCGCTCGCCGACGGCATTGGTAGTGGCCTCAGAGGCCGCATTCACCAGGAAGATGCCGCGCCGTAAATGGCCAACGTTTTCTTCCAGAACTGCCTCCTCCACTTCGTCGAAAATATGGTGCAGTTCCTCTTTGCTGACCGTCTCGCCGGCCGCCGCAGCCGCCGCCTTGGCTTCGGCCTCAGCGCGATGACCGGCTATTTCACCCGTGGTTTCCCATTTGCCGATAGAGTCCACGCCCGGCACCAGTTCCATCCAGTTCGCCACAACAATCCACAAAATGAAGGTCATGAAGAACGGGAAAAGCGTCCTGGCCCATTTGCTGCCGGCCATGTTTTCCACATACCCATATAACGCTTCGACAAGCATTTCGAAGAAGTTGTAGAAACCGGTCGGCACTTCGCTGGCTGTCCGCGCGCGTGACCGCAGGCCAAAGACCAACGCCAAGATGATGATGAAGGTTAGCCAGGTGGCGATCACCGTGTTAGTGATGCCTGGGATACCTAGAATCGGCTCATTGAAACGCACGACCAACTCGCCGGGCAGCTGAATGTAGGGCCGCACCGGTGTAAGAAGGGGGATGAAACTCAACGCAAGCAACCCCAACACGCAGAGGTAGATGATGTACCGTTTCTTCATGTCGCTTTGCTATCCTCCGAAGAAGGGTTATTGACAACTTCCGAACCGCGCTGCGCCCGCGTCACAGCCGCTAAACTGACGCGTACCGTCAGATACAGAGCTAGCGGAACACTGCCTACCATCAAGACAACCGTGAATATCGGTTTGGTATCAAGCAGCCTATCTAAAAATAGACCTGCCCCTAGAGCCAGACCGACCAACAGAATAACCAGACACCCAACCTGTCCCACAACACTGGCTAGAGAAGCCAGTTGGTTGATGTTTTGCTGATTGTTAGAAGGAGGCACCGGTTTGACCTGTTGTTCATTCGCTGTTTGCCCAAACCCCTTGGCCGGAGACGCCGACACAAGGGGCAGTATGAGCAAACGCTCATAACTTTGAGAATTATATCACAATCAATTTTTGCGGCAACGCTTTGAGGAGGCGCCGCCGGTCAAGAATCTGCTCCGTAGATCGGTCATCGCCCGACTAACCGCCAAAGCGGGCAAAGAACTCAGCCGCCGACAATTGCGCCCATGTCAGGACCGGCGAGACCAAAATGCCCAGGGCAATGATGCCGATTGAGCTAAATACCAGGCCAACCTGGGCCGCGCGCGATACAGGTATAGCTGTGCTTTCGCGTTCTTCATTGCGGTAAAGGTACATGTATTTAAGCACAGACAAGTAGTAATAGAGGGAAACGAAGGCTGCCAGAACGCCGATGAGGGCCAACCACCATAAGCCGGCATCAACGGCCGCCTTGAAGATCAGGAATTTGCCGATGAAACCAGCCGTGGGAGGAATCCCGCCCAGGGAGAGGAACGCTATCATCATAGCCAAGGCCAGCCCTGGGGAACGACGGCTCAACCCACTCAAATCGGTCAGATTATCGCTGCCGTCTGCGTTGCTGATCAATGCAATCACGCCAAAGGCGGCAATGTTGGTAAAAACATACATGAGCAAATAGAAGAGCGAGGCGCTGGCGCCGTCAGGTGTCATGGAGACCAGCCCAATGAGGATGTAGCCGGCCTGCGCAATACTGGAATAGGCCAGCAGGCGCTTGATGTTGGTCTGGTAGATCGCCAGCAGGTTACCCAAGATGACGGTGACAATGCACATGGATACCAACATGGCCCACCAACCGCTGGCGGGGGCCATGCGGTCAATGCCGTCTTGGGGCGAACTGAGCCAACCGAAGACGCCGGCGTCGAAGACGCGGAAGAATAAGGCGAATCCGGCAGCTTTGGAAGCGGTGGACAGGAACCCGGTCACGGGCGAAGGGGAGCCCTCATACACATCCGGCGCCCAAAAATGGAAGGGGACGGCCGAGATTTTGAAACCAAACCCGGCCACAACCATGACGGCGGACACCAGAACCAGGGCATAGAAACCGGAGGCAAAACGGATGGTGTTAGCCAGGGCGTCCGAAGGCAAGGGTGAATTGAGGTTCAAATTGATCTGGCGGGCGGTGCCCCCTATGGCGGAGGCGATGTCGAAGAGGTTGGTTGAACCAATAGCGCCATAGAGAAAACTCAGGCCATAAAGCATGATGGCGGTGACAAAAGCGCCATATACGAAATATTTGATGCCGGCTTCGGCCGAACGCTTCTCCCAGGTAGTGTAACCGGCCAACAAGTACAAGGAAATGCCGGCCATTTCCAGGGAGAGGAAGAGCATGATTAAATCGCCTGAAAGCGCCATCATGTCAAACCCGATCGTTGCCATCACCAACAGGGCATAGTATTCGCCCTTTTGCAATGCCTTTGTATCGGCCGAAAATAACGCCGTCAGCAGCAACGCCAACAGAAACATCACCCGAAACAGAATGGCTGCCGGCCCATGCACGATCATCCCACCCCAAATCTGACCGGTATCGGGGTAGCCCAGGCGAGAACGGAAAGGTTCTGAAAAGAGCGCCAGGCCCACCACCATCAAGAGCAACAAAAACGCTCCCCAGGCAGTTAACAGTCCCACTCGCCGGCGATCTGAGTCACCGATGACCGCGTTGTAGGCCAAGATTACTACCAGCAGCAACAATAACCCAATCTCCGGCGCCAGCACCAGATAGTTCACAAAAGATACCTGAGGCGTCACTTACGCACCTCCCAACCAACGGATAAACGTCATAGCCATATGCTGCAAGCTATCAACGACTGTATACAACCCCTGGGCCTCATGCACACGGGCATAGATCGGTTCCGCTCCCGCCTGCACAATCGGCGCGATCACGGAGGGCAACAAACCGATAACGATGAGCAGCGCGCAGAAAACCACCAGCGTGAATTTGTCAATAGCCAGAATCGGCCGCATATCGTGCCATTTTTCGGCGTCATAGTCACCGCCAAAAACAGCCGCTAACATGCGCAAAATGTAGGCAGCGGTGATGATAATACCTAACACTGAGAGCGCGGCCACGATGGGATAGTAAGACGCCGGATTCAGCCCGAAAACGGTTCCGCGAAGGACCAAGTCGCCGCCGTCCCATACCCCCAGGAAAATGGGGAACTCAGCAATGAAGCCGGATAGACCGGGCATGCCCATTGACACCAAACCGCCGATAATGAAAGCAATCCATACCCAGGGTAAAACCTTGCCCATGCCGCTTAGTTCATCCATGCTGCGGGTGTGGGTGCGGTCATACACCATGCCGACGCAAGCGAAGAACATGGCCGTCATCAAGCCATGACTGATCATTTGGATGCCGGCCCCGGTGAAACCGACTAGCGTCATGGAAGCAAACCCCATCGTGACCAGGCCCATGTGGCTGACGCTGGAGTATCCGACCATGTATTTCATATCGCGCTGGCGCATGGCGATCCATGAGCCGTAGAGAACGTTGATCAAGGTCAAGAGGATGATCAGAGGCAACCAGTAGACCGCGCCGGCGGGGAGGAATTGGATGCCCATGCGCATGGCGGCGTAAGCGCCAAGCTTCATCAAAACACCGGCGTGAATCATGGAAACGGCCGAAGGGGCGGCCACATGACCATCGGGCGACCAGTTGTGGAAGGGATACATGCCGGCCAGGACGGCAAACCCGGCAAACATGGGGAGAAACCAACGAACCTGGGTAGCTGTGTCAAAACTGGCTTGTGACCATATTCGCAGGTCAAAGGTGGGGTCCGGCAAGCGGAAATAGAGCACCAGAAAGGCGACCAGGGAGAAAAAGCTGCCTAAAAGGATGTACAGCGTCAGCTTCATGGCGGCATATTCGCGCGTCTGCTTCCAGCCCCATATGACAATTAAGATGTACATAGGAAGCACAGCCAGCTCATAGAAAAAGAACAGGAGAAAGCCGTCTATAGCAACAAAAACACCCTGTACGCCGGCCACTAACAACATGAAGAAGGCGAAGAATTCGCGGGGGCGATCCTCGATGCTCCAGGAGATCAAGACGCCGCCGAGACCGACGATCGATGTCAGCAAGACCAGCGCCGCGCTCAGGCCATCTACTCCCAGCCGATAACCAATGCCGGCCGAGGGCACCCATTCAATATCCTCGACGTAGCGCAGGGTATCCGCCCAGGGGGTTCCGGGCTGGGGCAGATCGTTCGACATATTGATGTAGATGTAGCCCGAAAGCAGCAGGCCAATGACCATGGCGGCCAACGCCAGCATCCGGGCATTCTCGCCGCGCTCTTTAGGCAACATGAAGATGATCACCATCGCCACGAGCGGCGACAGGGTGATAAAGGAGAGGAAAGGAAATTCCATAGCTACACCCTTGGCGTGAGCCGACTGCTTTTAACCGGGCGTCGGTCGTCCGGTCTTCAGCGGTCTCGTTCTAGCTGAATAGTTTCGTCACCGTATCGTTGATGACCGCCAACAACCATTGGGGCCACAATCCTAAGCTAAGCATAAGCGCCATCAGCGGCCAAATGACCAGGTGCTCGCGCATGGTCATGGCGGGCAAGCCCCGCCATTCCGGCTTGAGCGGGCCGTGCAGGGTTTCACCGATGCCTTTGAGGATGTAAGCGCCGGTCATGAGTAGACCGAGCATAGACAGGGCTACCTGGAGCGTGAATAGCGCCCATGCCCCTCGTGTGATGGCAAATTCACCGACAAAGCCGTTCAGGCCCGGCAGGCCCAGAGAGGCCATGCTGGTGAAGATGAGGATGCCGCCAAAAACGGGCATTGCGCTCCAAATGCCGCCATATTTCTTGAGGTCACGGGTGTGGGTACGTTCGTAGATGACGCCAACGAGGAAGAACATGCCGGCCGAAGAGAGCCCGTGGTTGAACATTTGTAGGACGACACCGTTGGTAGCCAGGATCGCGTCAATGCGGGTTTCGGCCGAAACCGTGCCCCCATACGCCAGCGGCGCGCCATATACCCAGGCATAAACCGCAATGCCCAACACCACAAATCCCATGTGGTTAATCGAAGAATAGGCCACCAGCCGCTTGAAGTCCCATTGGCCGAACGCGGCAAATCCGCCCAAAACAATACTGAGCATCCCAAACAGCGCCAACACCCCCGCCGTCAAGGCCGCCTGAGCCGGAAAAAGCGGGATCACCAAACGCAAGAAACCGTAAGCGCCCAGCTTGAGCAAAACACCGGCCAGAATCATAGAGCCGGCTGTGGGCGCCTGGGTGTGCGCATCTGGTAACCAGGTGTGGAAAGGCCAGATAGGAATCTTGATGGCGAACGCGATGACAAAAGCCACATAAGCCACCGTCTTGATCAAGCCTGTGGACAAGCCCGTATTGGCTAAAGCCCCGGTTGCGCTCAGGTTTACCCATTTGTCCATTAACTGAATGATGTCAAACGTGCCTGAGGACAAGCCGATGATCTGGATGGAAAGGAGCAGGCCCAAACTCCCCGCCATAGTATAGATAATGAACTTGAACGACGCATAGGCGCGGTCTTGACCGCCCCACTCACGAATGAGGAAGTACATGGGCACCAGGCCGAACTCCCAAAAGATGAAAAAGATCATCAAGTCCAGCGCGACAAATAACCCCAGCATGGCGGACTGCATTACCAGAAACAGGAACATGAACATCTTGACTTTGTCTTCGATGTTGAACGACGCCAGGATACCCAACGGGGTCAGGATGCAGGTCAGTAACAGCATCGGCAGGCTCAAGCCGTCTACGCCGACATGGAAGCTGGAACCAATCGCCGGGAACCAGGTGACCGTCTCCTCAAACTGGATGCCGGCGGTCACGCGGTCGTAGTTAAACCACATGAGCAGGACAAACAGCAGCGGCACCAGGCTAAATGCCAGCGCCAGCCGTCGGATCAGGTTCTTCTCATCCGCCGGCAACAGGAATAGCAGTAAGGCCAGGAATAGCGGAGAGAAAACTGTCAGTGAGATCAGGTTTAACGATGTCAATTCCATAACGGTCTCCTTGGCCGGAGGCTGCGCGAGTTAACGGAAAAATTCAATGAATACGCCGGCAATCCACAATACCACCAGCGCCAAAGCTCCGGCGATCAACGTGGAGACCAGGGCATATTCCTGAATCTTGCCGGTCTGAATGGTGCGGAACTCTCGGGCAAAGTTAAGGAAAGCGTCTTTGGCGCCATCCACTAGAGTACCGTAGACGAATTCCTCGATGCGTTTGCAGGCTTGTCCGATAGCATAGAAGGTGCGCGCGATTAGACCCAGCGTGCCGTCTATCACGCCCTTGTCCATCCATTCATAGGTAACTGTCTCGGAGATGAAAACAGCCGGACGGATGAAAACGGCTTGGTAAAGTTCATCCCAATACCACTTGTTGCGCAGAAAGGTGTGCAGAGGCCCCAACGACTCGATGAGCGGGTCCGGCTGCTCTTGCCTGAGCGGCTCACGGCCGTATATCCAGTAACCAACCGCCAGGCCGCCTAATGAGATCACCAAAGAGGCGAGGAGCGGGACGGCGCTGAATTCCAACGTGCTAATCTTATGGGTTACCAAACCTGCGCCGGATAACTCGCTGAGGGTGTCATACAGGCTCGCCCCGACAAAGTGGTGATAGTGGTTGGTGAAGACCCCTTCTGTGCCGAGGAAGTTATCTGGGATGCCAACCCACCCGGCCGTGAGGGCAAAGAAGGCCAGCACGACCAGAGGAACGGTCATGAAACGGTTGCTTTCGTGAGCGTGCGCAGCCAGAGGCGTGCGCGGCTTGCCCAAGAACACGAGCGCTATCTGGCGCATGGTGTAAAAGGCGGTCAGGAAGGCGGCCAGTACGAGCATGATGAAGACAACCCAAGCCAGCGCATGGCCTTGCCCGGCTTGATGCCACGCGTCGGCAAAGATTTCATCTTTTGACCAGAAACCGGCGGTGATGAAGGGGAAACCGGCCAGGGCTAAACCGCCGATGACAAATGTCCAGAAGGTGGTGGGCATTTTTTGCGCCAGACCGCCCATGTTCATAATGTCTTGCGGATCGGTATGATGGTCGTGGACATGTTCTGCGCCGTGTTCCATGCCGTGGATGATGGAGCCGGAGCCGAGGAAGAGAAGCGCCTTGAAGAAGGCATGGGTAATCAGGTGAAAGGCGGCCGCTACATAGGCGCCGATGCCAACCGCAGCCACCATGAAGCCGAGTTGGGAAATGGTGGAGTACGCCAGGATGCCTTTGACATCATCCTGGCCGATGGCAATGGTGGCCGCCATGAGGGCGGTGAAAGCGCCAATGCCGGCGATTACCGGACCGACGGCCGGGTTGCCTTCCAGGCCGACAGCGATGAGGGGGAAGATACGTAAGATCAGGTAGACGCCGGCGGAGACCATGGCCGCCGCATGAATGACGGCACTGACGGGGGTGGGGCCTTCCATGGCGTTGGGCAGCCAGACATGCAGGGGCCATTGAGCGGATTTGCCAACGGTTCCGGCGAAGAGGAGGAGGGCAATGACACCTAGAATAGCTGCGCCGCTGTGCTCGGCGGCATGGAGGAGGGATTCGGCCGAAAATGCCTGGCTAAAGTTCAAGGTGCCAAATACCCGATAGAAAAACACGATCCCCAGCAGCATCACCACATCCGCCACCCGGGTCGTCATAAACGCCTTGATCGCCGCGTAGCGCGGCGGCAACTTCTGCGCATTCTTCGGATCAGGCTCATACGTGCGGGCGTACCAGAATCCAATCAACAAATAGGAGCACAACCCCATGACTTCCCACCCAAAAAACAACAAGAGCAGGTTATCCGCCACCACTAAAAGCAACATCGCCCCGGCAAAGAGGCTCATGAACCCGAAGAACCGGGAGAACATCGGCTCTTCCTGGCCGTGATTAGGTACGCCCCACACCTTACCGCGCGGTTTGCCGTAGTTATGATACCCCACGCTGTAAACGAAAATAGCCGTTATCGTCAGCGTCACGGCAATTAACATCACCGCCGTCAGCGGGTCTACAGCCACACCCATCCGCAGCCAATTGCCAATTTCGCCCACCGGCAGCCAGGCCACCGCGCCGGCTATGCGAACAGGCGCGCGTTCCAGCTCATGCAAGTCAGCAAAATAGAGACCGAGCATGTTGTAGGCAATCGTCCAACCCAGCACCAGGGATAGGCCCACACCCAGCCACGACAAAACCCAACTCAACGTATGGCTACGCCGGGTGAAGAGAAAAATCAAGGCAAAAGCCACCAGCGGCCCTACTGGCACTAACCATGTCAGCGTTGTCAACATTGTTTCGCTCATACAGCCAACCTCTCAAGCCTGTCTGTC
>JAYRVN010000003.1:0-3585 GCA_041918535.1 Chloroflexota bacterium | reverse complement strand
CGCGCCTTTGACCGCGGGTGATTATGACGAAGGGCCGCCGCGCTGGTCGCCTGACGGCGCGAACCTGCTCTTCACCGCCAACCGCTCGCCCGACCCCGATTTCAACGAAGACGCTGTTGAGCTATACACCCTCCCGGCCGCCGGCGGCGAGATGCGGCTGATCCCGGCCCATGACGGCAGCAAAGCCGCCCCCAGTTACTCGCCTGATGGCCGCCGGATTGCCTATCTGGGGCGTCAGTATAAGGAGAGTTGGTGGCAGAATAGTTGCCTGTATGTGGTATCGGCCGAAGGGGGAGAGGCGCGTAACCTGACGGCAGGGGCGGATTTGCACCTGGCGAACATGACCAATGGCGATATTTACAGCGGGTCAGGTGTAGACGGGCCGCACTGGTCGCCGGATGGCCGCTGGCTCTATGTGGGCGCTACGGTGCGGGGAGAACAGCCGGTCTTGCGGGTTTCGGCCGAAACCGGGGCCGTTGAGCGCGTGACTTACAAAGGCGTGGTCGGCCGTTTTAATTTCGACGACTCTTTTCGCTACATGGCCTATTTGCACAGCGATTGGCGCGAACCGGGACAACTCTATTTGCAAGATTTGCACGCGGGCCGTACCACCCAACTCACCTTTGACAACGCCTGGCTCCAAACCACCCGCCTGGGCGACTGGCTGGAAGTCTGGCTGACCGGGCCGACAGGCAATGAGGTGCATGGCTGGGTGATGACGCCGCCCGACTTCGATCCCGCTCGCCAGTACCCCACCATTTTGCAGATTCACGGTGGGCCGCAAACCCAATATGGTAACCAGTTCATGCAAGAGTTCCATTATCTGGCGGCCAACGGCTATGTGGTGGGCTTGTGCAATCCCCGCGGCAGCCAGGGGTATGGCGATGAATTCGCCCGCGCCATTTGGGGGCAATGGGGTACGGTGGATTATGATGATGTGATGCTCTTCGCCGATTACCTGGCCGGACTGCCTTATGTGGATGCGGCGCGCATGGGCGTGTCCGGCGGCAGCTATGGCGGGTTTATGACGGTGTTGATTATCGGCCGAACCGACCGCTTCAAAGCCGCCGTCGCCCAACGCCTGGTGAGCAATTGGACGAGTATGTTTGGCTCCTGCGATTTCAATTGGGGTTGGAAAATCCTGGCCGGCGTCGGCAATCCCTGGGATGATTTCGAGCGCCAGTGGCAACAATCCCCCATGAGCCAGATCGGCCACGCCCGCACCCCCACGCTGATCATCCACAGCGAAGAGGATTACCGCACCAATCTGGAACAGGCCGAGCAAGTCTATGTGGCGCTCAAAGTCTTGGGCGTGGATAGCGAGATGGTGCTTTTCCCCGGCGAAACGCACGATCTTTCGCGCAGCGGGCGCACCGATCGGCGAGTCGTCCGGTTGCAGCAGATGTTACGCTGGTTTGACAAGTACCTGAAAGCGTGAGCGGGGCCGAGAAGGCCTGAGGTTGCGCCTCAGGCCTCCCTTCGTCCGACCGATCCCAATCTAGCGCCGCTCAATGACAAATGTGGGCACGGTGGAGCCGCCGCCGGCGGTGACGTTGAGCAGGGGCTCGGTGGAAAGGCGCGTCAGGCAGCCGTCCACAAATTCGCCATAGAAGACGAAGGGGGCGGTGTCGAGCTGGCGGTCAATATATTGGACGCGTCCATCAATGAAACTGGGATACGGTTCGGTGGGCAGGATAATGCGCTCCTGCACCACGTAAGGCAGCCCTAAAGCATGTTGGACGGACTTCTCCCAATCGGCCGAATTTACCTCCCAACCCAACACAATCCCGCGTCCGCCGTAATCATCATTCGGCTTCAACACCAGCCGATCCTTATGCTTTTGCACGAACGGGATCAGATCAATCGGTTGCCCTTTGTAAGTGCTAAAGCGTTCTTCCAGCCGCCGCGTCCAGGGGATGTGCGCGTCAATCACCTCGCGCTCTTGAGCCGTGAAATATTGGGTGTTCAGTTCATCGCTCAACACGGCAAAACTGGCCTTCTTATACAGGATTTTGCAGCGGAACGGATTGATCATGCACACCGCATTATCCCGCACCGCCCGCACGACCGGGCCATTGATCCCCTCGCGGGTCACCAACTCGTCAATCAACACCCGCTTGTAAATCAGCGTGATGTGATAGTCGCCCGCCATCAACTTGCCGTTACGATATTCCACTTCACGCGGGTCCACAATGCGACAAGGCAAACCATGCGCGTGGAAGAACTTCTCGTACAGCACAAATTCGCTATACGTCGGCACTTCGCGCCAATCCAGAATGGCAATACGCGGCGGTTCTGTGCGATGGGGCCAGTCGTAATACGTTTCCATGAGCGCATGCAGTGTGCTGGGCGCGGCCGGCAACGGGCGCAACTCGAATTGCCGGGCGAATTTGCGCATGATGGGCATACCGTAGAAGGCCTGGGTTAATTCATCCGTATAGGCTGCAGCGGCCGGCACTTCGGCGTTGTATTCGGTGAAGAGCAAGGTATTGTCGTCGGTGATGAAAAACGCATCCAGGCGCGAGACGGGGCTAGGGATGCGGAAGCCGGGGTCGTGTTGAATCAACTCTTCTTCCCAATCTAACAAGCCGAATTGATCGCGAAACGGACGATCTATCATAGCCTGACGATAAGCCTTATCAAACGCGCCCATGAGCAGCCGCACGCGATGCTGTAGGAAGCGATATTGCTCTGTAGTCATGAAACGCGGCCGCAACACTGTGGATAACGGCCGTGTGCCGAAACTCAAACCGCGCCGGGCTTGCTGCTCATCCAGGTGCTCCTGGGATACCCTTGCCAGGCGGTTATTCAACATATCGTGATACGTGCGAATGGCTTCTTGCAGTAACATGGGTGGCTCCTGGTTAGCCGACGGCCGGGAGATGGCGACGGCTACGGGTTTTGACCCCCGAAGAACTGGTTCCAGCGCATTAATTGACTTTGCGGCCGGGGATGAAGCGCCATCTCGATGAGCATATCCGCCATGTTGTTGACGGCCCACTCGAAATAGTGGGGGGTGAGGGAGTAGATGTCCATGTCCGGCGCGGGGTTCATGAAGTCAATGGCATAGGGCACGCCGTCCTGGATGGCCCATTCGGCCGAATTCATGTCATAGCCGAGCGCGCGCACCAGCTTGAGCGAATCGCTGATAATCCGCTCGCCCAGCTCCGGGCTAAGATGCGCGTGATCCACAATGTACCGGCGTTCCTTCGGGTCATAGCGCATCGGCAATACGCGCTCTTGCCCCAAACACAGACAGCGCACGTAATGGTCGAAATGGATGAACTCTTGCAAGATCATTGTCAGCAAACCGGATTGATTATAATTTTGCCACACCTCTTCGAGCGAATGGCAAACATAGACATCGCGCCAGCCGCCGCCATGCGCATCTTTCAACACACAAGGCAGCCCTACGTAATCGATGATGCCGGGCCAATCCAGCGGATAGGCCAGGTTGCGCAGGCTTTCGTCGTGCTTGATGCCCGGCACGTACTCCTTGTTAGGCAGGACAACCGTCTTCGGGTGGGCGACGCCCAGCTTGTGCGCCAGGCCGGCCTCGAAAAATTTGTCGTCGGCCGTCCACAT
>JAYRVN010000002.1:0-5634 GCA_041918535.1 Chloroflexota bacterium | reverse complement strand
TCGCCAACTTCTGCCGGGCGCGGGCTGGGGTCAACCAGGCCGACGTACGTCTGGCGTATCCAGCGATCGCCGCCAATGTTGTACCAGATCCAGTTGTCATCTTCGGGCACAACCTGAGCCTCAAAGACCTGGCGCTCGTCATCCGTCAGCGGTTCTCCGGCTGAGTAAAGGCCGGCGCGTTGTCCCCGACCGAGCGAAACCTGGTTGATATGCAGTTTCTCGTACAAGCCGCTAGTGCTGACGCGCCCGGACAGCACGCCAATGGAGCCGGTGATAGTCGCCGCGTGCGCCATGATATGCGCGCCGGCGCTGCCGACGTAGTAGCCGCCGGACGCCGCCACATTCCCCATGTACACCACCACCGGACGTTTGGCGGCGATGCGCTGCACCTGCCGCCAGATGAGGTCTGAGGCCAGCGCGTCGCCGCCTGGCGAATCAACATGCAGAATCAGCGCCGCCAGGTTGGTATCCTTTTCGGCAAAGCGTAACAGGCGCGTGATCACACTCTCGCCGGACATCCTCTGGTTAGCCAGGGGGCGGGCGGCGCCCGCCCCCATGGCAATTGTCCCGGTCACGCTGACCACCCCGATGAAACGGGAGGCTGCGCGACGGGGTTTTTCCAACAACAAGGGGGACGCCTTATAATATAGCAGCAGCCGGGCCTTGGGCGGTTTGGCTTCAGGCCCGGCCGGTTCGGTCGGGCGTTCGGCCAGCACATAGGGCAGTTGATCGTCGTAAGCCACCGCGTCAATCAGACCGTGCTGCCGGGCGATTTGGGCGCTAAACGGGGCCTGATCAATCAATTCCCGCACTCGCTCCGGCGCTAATCCCCGGCCGGCGGCAATGCCTTGCACAATTTGCTCGAATTGATCATCCAGCAGCCAATCCACCTGTTCGCGTTCCTGCGGCGTCATGCCGCTTTCGCCCAGAGGGTTGCCGGCCGTTTTGTAGGGCGAAATCGCCACAAACTCCGCCTGCACGCCCACCTGGGCCAGCGCCTCTTTGTAATAAGTGGCTTCGGCCCGCAGCCCCACCACATTGAACATGACGCCCGGCGGCGCGATGATCTGGTCAGCCGCGCAGGCCAGGTAATAGTGGCGCAGATCCAGATAGGGCGTGTAAACGATCACCTGTTTACCGGTATCGCGCAGGCGTTGAATGGCATGGCGCAGGCTCTGAATCGTCGCCAGACCGGTATTGAGCTGGCGCAAGACAAAGACGACCCCCTTGACGTTGTCCGCATCGGCGATCACGCGTAAGGTGTAATGGATGGCTTGCAAACTGAGCGGGCGCGGCGGCAAGGGCAGATAGCGCTCGAAAAAGCCGCGCGGCGGGGCCGAGCGCTCCGGTAAGGGGCCGCCTACCGGCAGGACGACATAATCCACCCGGTGTTTCCGCCAGCGCCGCCAACGATTGCGCCAACCGGCGCGCAAGCGCGTCCATTGATAGCGCAAGGATTTGGGCGCTCGCCTCAAGCCGTTTTTGAGCGACTGGCGCGTTGTAGAAGCGGGGAGTGGTTCACTCATCATGCTTTCCAAATAAAGGCTGGTTTTGTTTCCTTGATGGGCAATAATAGAGCACAATAGGGTTTGTGGCAATGGACTGTGTGCGGCCGTGTGCGTGGCCTCGGCCGTCGGTTGGGAGATGGAGCCATGTCAGTTGTAATTGTGGCGAACGGTAAAATGGCAGGCGGGGCATGGCTACGGCCCCATCTGGCTGAGGCGTCGCTGGTGATAGCGGCGAATGGCGGCGTGAAGCATCTTCGCCGTCTGGGTTGGCCGCCGGATGTGGTGATCGGGGATATGGATTCACTGGGGGCGGTGGAGCGGGTGTGGCTGGATTCGGCCGAATCTTCCCTCTTTCTCACCTATCCCGCCGACAAAGACCAGACTGATCTCGAACTGGCCCTGGCCTACGCCTTGGCGCAGGGGGCGGATGACATCCTCATCGCCGGGGCCTTCGGCGGGCGGATTGATCATGGGCTGGCGAATGTCTTCTTGCTGGCGCGAGCGGAGCTGGCCGGTCGGCGAGTGCGGCTAGTGGATGATGGCGCCACCGTCCAGCTAGTCGGCCCTGGGGAGCACAGCTTTCAGGGGCGGCCGGGCGACTTGCTGTCACTATTGCCGTTGGCGGGGGATGTGTGGGTGGCACGCACGGAGGGATTGCGCTGGCCGTTGCGGGATGAGGCGTTGCGGTTTGGGGAGGCGCGGGGGGTGAGCAATGTATTTTCGGCCGAAAATGCCATGCTTACCCTGACCGTCGGCCGCCTGGTGTGTGTGCAAACAACCGGATGAGCAGAGATTCGGCCGAATGCCCTTAGCCCAGCCACCCAGCATGGCTCTGCTCAAGTCTGTCTTGGCGCACTGTCGGCGTCTCAGCAAGTCGAATGAAAAATGCCGCCCACTCGCCGGCCCTGCTGCATCAGCCGGTTAAACAACTCAACCGCCCGGTTCGTCTCTTCGATGTGATAGGCAATGCCGCGGGCGCGCAGCCATTGTTCGGTTTCAGGGCACGTATGCAACATCAAATGCATGCCGCGCGTCAGCACCATCACCTCAACGCCCTGGGCTAGAATCTCCTCAATATCGGCCGGCTGAATGCCCGGCCGATGACGCGTACCCGTCACGCGCCAATCCCACGCCTTCGCCCCGCCCGGCCACACCTTACAATCCTTGAACGTTAGCGTCTCGCCGCCGAGCGCGACTTCCATCCGTCCCCATGAAATGTGCGTGATCAGGCTGGTCGCACTCTCGTTCATCGTTGCTCCATGCTGTGGCGGCGTTGTGTTGGCGGTGTTGTCAGTGGTGGATTCGGCCGAATCCTTCCGCCGACGCCGCCTGCGTCGCTTGCTCTGGCTTATAAAGTCTTGAGCTGCTTGTCGCCGAGCGCCTGGCCTGCCCTACGGTTCGATAAACAGCGCATCCACCACTTCGCCGGCAAAGCCGTTGGCCGAACCATCCCAATACAGGCCGCTAAAGGTGCAACTCGTGTTGTTGCCCAGGCTGCCCGGCGTGCAGGCGAAGACGTCCGCGCCATCGCCACTGGCGCCGGCGACGGCAAACACGCCCAGGGTGCTCAGGTAGATGTCGCCGTTCGGCGCTACCCACGCGCCGTTAACATCTTCGCTGGCGGCTGTATTGAGGCCCACGTCGGAGCCATCGAAATAGAGTTCCCAGGTTCCGGCGGTAACGTCGCCGAGGGCCGTGGGCGTGAAGCGTAGGAGGTCTTCATCCTGGGCGGTTACGCCGGGGACGACGGCCTTGCCGATGGCGCTGATGAGCAGGCGGCCGTCGGGAGTCAGGGCCAGGGCATCCAGATTTTCGGCCGAATCGCTCAACCCCACATCCGACCCGTCAAAATAGAGCGAAAACGTCCCCGCCGTCACGTTGCCCAAACGCGTGGGCAGGAAACGCACGATGTCGGCATTGGTAACCGCGCCGACGTCCGGCAAGGTCGCCCCGGCCCCCAGGCTCAACAGAAAAGAGCCGTCGGCCTGTTTGACGAAGGCATCTACATCCACCGTCACGCCCACATCCGAGCCGTCCCACAACAGATTCCAGCGCCCCGTTTGGGTGTTGTAGACCAGGATATCCTCGTCAGCGAAGCTCACACCGCCGGCCGTCCCGTTGGTCGAAGAACTCACGTACAGGCGCTCGCCCGCATTGACCGCCGCCAGATAAGCGACTTCATCCGACCAAAAAGCGGGCAGGCTATTCCAGGGATTGGGGAGGCTGTCGTCGGTCAGGTAGACATAGGCGATGTGGCGCGTTGTTGCCAGATCGACGTATTTTGCCAACTGACTGCTATCGGTGACGCTGTGGGCCAGCATAGCAAAGCGTTCCGGCGGGTATTGGTAGACGTAACCATCGGCGATATAGCCATTCCAGGCGCTAACCGCATCCTCGAAAATGATAGTCGTGGCCTGGCTGAGGGCGCTGACATAGGCCTGGTCAATCTGTGTGCCGGGATTGAGGACGACCTGATCCAGATTCGGCCGATCCAGAACATAGGTGTACAACGTCTCATAGTAGCTTAATTGCCCCGCGCTGCTGGCGACTTCGTCGAAGAAGATGCCATCAATGTCGAAGTATTGGTCATACAGATCAATATCCGCCTTGACTGCGTTGATGTCGCGCGCGCCGTAGCTAGTATAAACGTAGCCCAGAATCGTCACGCCGGCGCTGCGCAGGTCGTTCAACCCCACGACGTAATCGCTGTTGGGCGGGCCGCCGTCGGGGCCGTTGTTGGGGTTGATGATGGCGGTGACGGGGACCTGGCTGTTGGCCGCCGCCACATCATCCCAGATATAGGCGGGCGGATTGTACCAGTTGGGATAACTGTACAACGGGATGAGCAGTTGCGCCGTCGGCGTGGGAGCGGCGTCAGACGTCACCGCTGCAGCGGGCCCCCCGGCGGCCAGCCACAGACTCAGACCAAGCGCTAAAATGAGTAAGACGGGTTGACGTGACATAATTCCCTGCCTACCGGGCGCGCGAAAGATGTTCCCGCACTGCCGACTCCGCCGCTTGCAAAGCCTCGGCGAGCCTGGCGGCGTCGCGCCCGCCTGCCTGCGCCAGATTCGGCCGCCCGCCGCCGCCGCCGCCCGTCAGTTTGCCCATTAGCCCCACCAGATCGCCCGCCTTCAGACCGCGCTTGACCAGATCGTCGCTGACCGCCGCCACAAACTGCGGGCGATTGTCGCTGATGGTGGCTAGGATTGCCACGCCGCTGCGTACCCGGTCGCGGAACCAATCCGCCAGTTCGCGTAAGTTGTCCGGGGTGGCTTCGGCCACTTGCCCGACCAACAATTCGACGCCGTTCAGATTGTCCCGTCGGCCGAAAAGAGTCTCAAACTGCCCTTTGAGCAGTTGGCGCCGCAACGTTTCCACATCCTTGCGCAGCGCCTTGTTCTCGTTGAGCAGGGCGTCAAGTTTGGGCAAGATTTCGCCCGCGCCTGCGTTCAGATGACCGGCGATGTGGGCTAAGGTTTGCGCTTTCTCGGCCACAAAGGCGTGCGCGCCGCGACCGGTCACCGCTTCAATCCGTCGAATGCCTGCCGCCGCCGAGCCTTCATAGGTGAAATAGAAGGCGCCGATGTCGCCGGTGCGGCTGACGTGCAGCCCGCCGCAGAGTTCAAAGCTGACCATCTCGCCGGCGGCGGTCTTGATCTGGATGGTGCGCACGACATCGCCGTATTTTTCGCCGAAAAGCGCCATAGCGCCGGCGTTAATGGCTTCGCGCTGGCCCATTTCTGCAACCTGGACCGGGTAATTCGCCAGAATGAGGCCGTTGATGGCTTCCTCGATGGCGCGCAGTTGCTCTTTGCTGACTGCCTGCGGATGGGAGAAGTCGAAGCGCAGCCGGTCGGGGGCGACGAGCGAGCCTTGTTGGGTGACATGCAGGCCTAATTGGGCGCGTAGTTCGCGGTGGAGCAGGTGGGTGGCGGTGTGGTTGCGCCGGATATCAGCCTGCCGAGCGGTGTTGACGCGCAATTCGGCCGAATCGCCCAACCGAATCTCGCCCTGGATTACCTCGCCCACATGCACAATCAGCCCGGCTGCCGGTCGGCGCGTATCATCCACCCGCACCTGCCCGCCGTCCGGGGTGGCCTCCAGCGCGTTGAGGGTCAGGTTG
>JAYRVN010000001.1:0-3807 GCA_041918535.1 Chloroflexota bacterium | reverse complement strand
CTGGAATTAGCTGCTTATGGCCGTCAGGTAGTTCGACGACCATTTGATGCTCGCCTGCCCGATACTGATGCTGGATGACGGTTAGGAATTGGCCGTAAAGGGGGTGGTGCGGTAGCGTGATCTGGATGCGTTGGATGTCAGCAGCATCCAACCACTCGTTTTGTTGGTCGTTGTACCGAACGGTACGAGCGGCACAGTTTGGTCATTACCTCGAATCTTGTTTTTTCGGAATGGGACAAGATATTCAAGGATCCGTTAACCACGGCGGCGGCTATCGACCGCGTGGTGCATCACAGCCTCATCATTGAATTTGGGCGTGACATCCAAAGTATGCGTATGGAGGAGGCTAAACGGAGTCAGGCAGCGCTGCGACCAGAGCGGGGTGTAGGGTAACTTTTCAGTGGGGAAATTCATGGCAAATATGACACCGGAAATCCGCAACCAACTCTTGTTCTGTTATCCTGACCCAACGCCTGTTTGTCCGCTGGATTCGCCAGCCTGGTTTGTTTGGTTGGAAACGGCGTCGGCTTTCCGCTATTTCAGTGGTCAGCGGCACAATGTGTTTCGTGGGCATGGCCCGCTGTATGCGCCTGTTTCTTTCCGTAAGGAGCGCCGGCGACAGGTTGGTCTCTGGTATGCCTATCGCCGGGCGCATGGTGTTTTGTACAAACGGTATGTGGGTAAGTCGGCCGGGTTGACAGCGGCGCGGTTGGCGGAAACGGCCGTGTTGCTGAACGAGGTTGGGTGACAGGTGACCTCTGGAAGGAGGGCTTGGCGATGGGGCTCATGGCGAGCTGGCTGGCGACTGGTGAGCGTGTTTTTGCAAGCGGGTATGGGCATTTCTAATTGTCGCTGATGGGCATTTCTAATTGTCGTTGACAGGAATGGACTGCCAGTGTCAGCAATGGGCAATCTCCCTTCCAATATAGTTGGGCCTATCTCATCGAATGCCCGGGGCAGCAGGCCGGGATTCAAATCCCTACCTGTGATGTGTGGTATAGCACCGGTACCAACAGCCCCACGTTGACGGCCAGTTGGGGGTACGACGCTTATATCGACCTGCGCGCCACCGTCACCGATGCTCTGGGGGGTTTGGCATCCGGCTATGCCTACGTCCGGGTTGGCAACTCCTCCCCGCCACCCGACCCCTGCGCCTATGGAGACATACAGGTCGAACCCTGTCAACAACCGTCTATAGACCAGGGCCGATAGATACCGATTGACCCGCTTTACAGGGCAAACCAACAGCGGAGTCAGGTTCTGCCTGACTCCGCTGTGTTATTCAACCCATCTCCCTACGCCGGCGGTTCAGGGCAGAGTTAGCGCCAACCCCTCTAACACACTCGTTATGCCATACAAGGAAACCACCTATATCTAGCGAGTAATCTGACACACGGGTGGGCAACCAGCGCTGTACAACCGGAGGCCGGCAGGTGTATACTGTAAGCAAGGGCGACGATGGGTTACGGGAGCTGTCCCTGTTTGTCGCTCATAGGACGGCGACACAGCCAACTGAAGCCGTCACTACAAACCTCCCCTGGTACAGGAGCGCGACAATGAGTGAGACTAATATCCTCTCCTGGTTGCTTGAAATGGATCCGGTCAACCCAGGCGTGCGCTATTTCGCACTGCAAGAACTGGTGGGCCTGGCGGTGGATTCGGCCGAATGTCGCGCCGCCCAGCAACAAGTCATGACCAGCGGGCCTGTCCCGGTCATCCTGGCGCACCAACATTCCGGCGGTTATTGGGTTGCACCCGGCTATTGGCCTAAATATACCGGCACGATGTGGTCGCTCACCTTCCTGGCGCAACTTGGCGCCGACGGCCGCGACCCGCGCATCCGCCAGGCCTGCGAGCATCTCTTCAGCTACGCGACCGCTGAGCATGGTGGACTCAGCGCCGACGGCCGCAACAGCAGCTTAATCCACTGCTTACAGGGTAACCTGTGCGCGGCGCTGATCGCCTTCGGTTACCTGGGCGACGAACGGCTGGGGCGGGCGCTCGACTGGTTGGCGCGTAGTATCACGGGCGATGGGATCGCGCCTAGCACCGACCGCTTAGCACCGCGCCATTATTTGCGCAGCGGCAATAGCAACCCCGGCTTCGTATGCAGCGCCAACAACCAGTTGCCATGCGCCTGGGGCGCGGTCAAGGCGCTGCTGGCGCTGAGCGCCGTCCCGCCCGCGCAGCGCACGCCACCTATCCAGGCAGCCCTGGCGGTTGGCGCCGATTTCCTGCTGAGTCGCGATCCGGCGGCAGCCGATTACCCGATGGGGTATAGCGATCGGCCGAATAGCAGTTGGTTCAAGTTCGGTTATCCCATCGCCTACGTCACCGACGTGCTGCAAAACCTGGAAGTGTTGATCGCGCTAGGCTACGGTAACGACCCACGCCTGGCTAACGCGCTGGATCTGGTTCTGAGCAAGCAGGACAGTCAGGGTCTTTGGCGGTTGGAGTATACTTACAACGGCAAAACGTGGATCGAGGTGGAGGCAAAGGGGCGGCCGAGCAAATGGGTGACGCTGCGCGCCCTGCGTGTCCTTAAGCGCGCCGGGCGCTTCGCCGGGCTGGAGTCCCCGGCGCTTGACAGAGGCTAGGATGTGTATGCAAAGTGGAACCATTGGATGCTGGCGGCAATGGTCACCGTCGCGGCATAGTTGGCAGCCCGTTTTTTGTAGCGGGCCGCGATGCAGCAGTATTTGTACTATCCACGATTTTCAACACCCACCCTATCCATTCGCAGCGTAGCCGGAATTTGCGCTCCTTTCTCTACGGACAGGGGAGACTACCCCGCCTACTACGGTTTGGCGACTGGCGTATGAAACCCATGCGGCGACTGATCCGGCGGCCGACGATGAGGCTTTGGGCAATATCGCCGAGACTCAGCTCACCCACGCCCTGGCGTGGTTGAAGCGTGGTGACTGGAACCAGGTGCATACCATCTACAGCCAGCAATTGTTGACGGCGTTCGGCAGGCAAATGACCACCGCTCGCGCCCATGCCCCCTTCCAGTAGATCGATCCTCCTCTGTTAACGCCGCACGCGGAAGAATTGCTGACACTGCTCACGCAGCGCTTCAGCGTCAATGAAATCGCCGAGCGCTTGTTTATCTCTCCCAACATCGTCAAGAAACACATCAACAACATCTATGCCAAGCTCGGCATGAACAACCGCCGCCTATCGCCAGGGCCAGAGAAATCGGCCTCTGGTTGCCGCCGTAAAGATCGCCCACAGGCGATTTGCCCCGTCCTGTGCGCCCGGCGCGGCGCTTTATGCCAGTTATGCTTCGTATGACTTAACGTGTACATTTTTGGGCCTATTTACAGAAATGTTTCTTGGGGGGATGTTGTGTACGCTTGTTTGGGCGGGGTATACTCAAGCTCGATCCTTCACACAGGGGTCAGATGTGGTGATACGGCCATCGCAAATCTTCAAATTGGATGAGCCCGCCCGTTACCGTATTTGTGCGCAATATGTTGCGCCACTCTCTCCAGGCTGGCGCGACAAAAGGAATGAGCCCGAGGCTATCCATTGGCCGCTTGCCGCCGCAACCCCTCGCGCCTGAACGTGATTGATAGGCAGTATTGTATTTGTAGGTCGTGTCACTCTCTCCAGGCTGGCGCGACAATTCACTACCGGACACTTTTAAAGATGCGTGTATAAGACTGGTCTGACGGTTATCACTTGGGTATAGTCTCTAGTTCACCAAAAACTGGAGGTCTACCATGAGTGACAACCGTCGTGTTTATAGTCGCATAAAATCGAGTTTAAGGCAACTATACCCCCAACGTCTGAAGGGCAATCAGG